>JALZOM010000163.1 GCA_030913945.1 Actinomycetota bacterium | reverse complement strand
GAGGCGACCCTCGGGACGTCGGTCCCAGGCCCCGGCTCCCGCGCGCCCCGCTTCTCGAAAGGGGAAGGCGGCGCGGAAGGTGGCGATCATCGAGGGGGCGTCGTCGAAGGGCAAGAGCTTCGAGTTGGGCGACGAGCTGATCATCGGACGAGCCGACAAATGCCACATCGTTCTCGACGATACGTACGTCTCGCAGATGCACGCACGCATCTACCCGCGCGATGGGACCGTGATGCTCGAGGATCTTGGCTCGACCAATGGCACGTATCTGAACCGCCGGCGCATCACCGGGACAACGGAGCTTCACCGGGGCGACCAGGTCAAGATCGGCAAGACCGTGTTGGAGCTCCGCCGATGAACGTTGTTTACGGCGCCAAGAGTGACGTTGGTCGCGTGCGCGAAGCGAACGAGGACTCTTACCTCATCGCCGATCCTCTCTTCGTGGTTGCCGATGGCATGGGCGGACATATCGCCGGGGACGTCGCTTCTTCCACGGCCGTGAAGGTCATCCAGGATGAATCCGGCGATGCCTCATCTGAGAACCCCGGCACGCTGTCCAAGATCATCTCGGACGCCAACACGGCGATCTGGGACAAGGCGCAGTCGGACCCGGCCCTCCGAGGGATGGGGACGACGTGCACGCTCGTGCTCGTAGACGAGCATCGAGTGCACATAGCCCACGTAGGTGATTCGCGCGCGTACCGCCTTCGGGATGGGCAGCTCGAGCAGCTCACCGAGGATCACACCCTGGTTGGACGCATGGTTCAGGAGGGCCGGCTTAGCCCCGAGGAAGCACAACACCACCCGCAACGAAGCATCATCACCCGGGCCCTCGGGGTCGACGAGGAAGTGCAGGTGGACCTCGACACCGTAGAGCTCAGCGAGGGAGACCGACTCCTCATCTGCTCAGACGGTCTTTCGTCCATGGTCGATGACGGTCCGATCAAGAGCGTTCTGGCATCTGAATCCGATCCCCAGCGCGCTGCCGATCGGCTGATCGATGTGGCGAATGAAGCGGGAGGGGACGACAACATCACCGTCGTCGTCATCGATTTCGAAAATGCATCCGGAGCGGCTCGTCGCATCGTCCCGGCGGCCGCACCCACCGAAGACGAGGGCAGCGCCCAGAGTGTGACTGACCAGGCGGAGGAAAGCGCCCGCCCGTCGACGCCGACTCCGATGCCCGAACGTGAAGAAGAGCCCGAGCCAGAACGCCCACGCAGGCGCTGGGTGGGGAAACTCGTGATCGCGTTCCTCGTTCTGCTCCTTCTGGCGGGGGGGGCTTACGCGGCCGCCCGCTATACCTTGAGCAATTCGTGGTACGTCGGGCTCGCGGCGTCGGGCGAGGTCGCCATCTATAGCGGCATCCCGGACGACATCGCAGGCTTGGAGCTGCGCGAGGTCGAAGAGACTTCATCGATCGCTCTCGAGGATCTGCCGGAGTTCAAGCGAGATGACCTCAGAACCGGGATCAAGACCGAGAGCCTCGAAGAGGCCCGGAGCACACTGGCGAACCTCGAACAGATGTCGCAAGACTTCGTGGAACAGAACCGCACCAGAGACTCGAAGAACAACAACTGATGCAAGCTACGGCGAGACGCAACATCGAGCTATCCCTATTGATCCTGGCCCTCATAGTGGGGGCCGGAGCGATGGCGCTGGTGGCTCTGGCGCGCGACTCCGCGGATGTCATCGAGATCGCGCCCTATCTGATCGTCCTCGGAGTCGTGTACGTGGCGGCTCACATCGCGATGCGCAAGCTGGCGAAGCAGGGGGATCACATGATCCTTCCACTGACCGCCGTGCTCAACATCCTCGGGTTGTCCGCGGTCTACCGGCTCGACGCGAGTCAGTACGGGCCGAGTCAACTTACGTGGACGATCCTGGGCGTTGCCCTCTTCGTTGGAACGCTCGCCGTGGTGCGCGACTTCAGGATGCTGGCTCGCTTCAAATACATCCTGGGGTTCGTCGGAGTTGGGCTGCTTCTTCTTCCGCTGGCCCCTGGAATCGGAGCCACCATCAACGGAGCGCGCCTGTGGGTGCGGGCCGGACCTCTCTCGTTCCAACCCGGCGAGCTCGCGAAGCTTTGTCTGGTCATCTTCTTCGCCGCGTACCTCGCCGAACGCAAGGAATTGCTGGCGATCGCATCGCGGCGCGTGGCGGGATTGCACTTCCCCGACATCAAGCACTTCGGGCCGTTGCTCGTGATGTGGGGAATATCGCTGTCCGTCATGTTCTTCGAAAAGGATCTCGGATCCAGCCTTCTGTTCTTCTCGATCTTCATCGTGATGCTCTACAT
The DNA here is from genome assembly GCA_030913945.1 of Actinomycetota bacterium. Classification (GTDB taxonomy): domain Bacteria; phylum Actinomycetota; class CADDZG01; order CADDZG01; family WHSQ01; genus JACCXF01. The sequence continues at coordinate 1,699 of JALZOM010000163.1, read as the reverse complement.
GGCGACGGCCCGGATCGCCTATGTCGTGGTGGGCGGAGGGCTGTTCGCCGTCGGGGCGATGATCGGATACACGGTCTTCACGCACGTACAAGATCGGGTGTCGGTCTGGTTCAACGTCTTCGACCCCAAGCTGGTCAACGACGAAGGCTTCCAGCTCGCCCAATCGTTGTTCGCTCTCGCGACCGGCGGACTGTTCGGCACCGGTCTGGGCCAGGGGCAGCCGCAACGGATCCCCGAAGCCCACACCGACTTCATCTTCTCCGTCATTGGAGAGGAATTGGGGTTGGTTGGAACCACGGCCGTGCTCCTGTGTTTCATCTTGCTGATCGCGCGCGGGCTTCGAGCCGCCTTGCAATCGCGCGATGACTTCGGGCAACTGCTCGCTGCGGGCCTCATCTCGATCTTTGCCCTGCAGTCGTTCATCATCCTCGGTGGAGTGACCCGCCTGTTGCCGCTGACAGGGATCACGCTTCCCTTCATGTCTTACGGCGGCTCCAGCTTGCTATCGAACTACATCCTCATGGCATTGCTCGTCCGGATCTCGGATCAGACGACGAGCGAACCGGATCCGGCGCACACCGCCGAGATCCTCGTCGGGGGCCGGCGCTGATGCAGCCCCAGATCAGGCGGGTTGGAGTCTTATTGATCGTGCTGATGCTGCTGGTCTTCGCGAACCTCAACTACGTTCAGATCTTCGCGGCCGAGGGGATCGCAGAGAACCCCGCGAACTACCGCGCACTCCTCGCGGAGGCCGCTATCAAGCGCGGCACGATCGTCACCGCAGATGGTGTGACGCTGGCTCGAAGCGTCGAGACCAACCAGGATCTCAAGTACCGACGCGTCTATCCGGAAGGGGAGCTCTACGGTCCCATCACGGGGTACTACAACCTTCTCAACGGAACCCGGGCCGGGATCGAGAATGCATACAACGAGCAGTTGCTTGGCGACTCCGGCGTGTTGACCATGCAGGACTTCGAGGATCGCTTTCTCGAGTCGGGTGCTCAAGGCGACGACGTGCAGCTCACCCTCGACTCCCGTCTTCAGGAGCTGGCGAGCTCGTCTCTCGGACAGCAGAACGGTGCGGTGATCGCGCTAGATCCGAGCAGCGGAGACGTTCGCGCGATGTGGGGCTTCCCGTCGTACGACCCGAATCCACTCTCCTCCTACAACAAGAAGGAGGCCCTCGCCTACCGCGCCACGTTGGAGCCGCGCGCTCCCGACAGCCCGCTGATCGGAAAGGTCGCCCGCCGGCTATATCCACCCGGCTCGACCTTCAAGGTGATCACGACAGCGGCCGCCCTTGAATCGGGTGAGTACCAACCCGACTCAACGTTTCCAGACCCCGACTCGATCGATCTCCCGTTGACCGATCAACGACTGACGAACTTCACGAAGACCTCATGCCAGGGAGGCGGTCAGATCGACCTGTTCACCGCTCTCGAGATCTCGTGCGACACGACCTTCGCCCTGATCGGGCTCCAGATCCCGGACGAGCTGAAAGCCACCGCTGAGGACTTCGGTTTCAACTCGCCGATCCCATTCGACTTGACGGCCGACACGAGCGTTTTCCCCGACATCCCCGACGATGAGGAGCCGCTACGCGCCTACGCCGGGATCGGTCAAGGTGATGTGGCGGCCACCCCTCTCCAGATGGCGCTCGTAGCGGCCGCGGTCGCCAACGGCGGTCAGGTACCGCGAC
>JALZOM010000159.1 GCA_030913945.1 Actinomycetota bacterium | reverse complement strand
CACGACCCGACGCGACGAGGCCACGTCGATCCCTACCGTGACCATCCCCGTCAGCCCGGCGGTGCGCGCGGAGTCGAGGATGTCGTCGAGGGGACGGTCCTCAGCGCAGATCTGGAGGTGACAGTGGGAGTCGAACCACACGGACGTGGCTCAGCTCGTTTCGTCTTCGATACGCGGCCACAGGGGAGCCCCCGTTTCGACCCGTGCCCCTGCCGGAAGCAATCCCCACCGCCCGTCCGTTGCGAGTGCGCGCTCCTGGATCTGGCCCTCGAGTCCGAGGCGGCGCCACAGCTCGGTCGCCGCCTTAGGCACGATCGGCCAGGTCATGAGCGACAACAACCGGAGTGCATCCGCGAGGTTATAGAGCACGACCTCAAGACGACGGCGCTGCGCCTCGTCCTTCGCTAGAGCCCACGGTGTCACTTCCTCCACGTAAGCGTTGGCTCTGCGAACCAATGCCCACGCCGCTCTCAGCGCCTCGGTCGGAGAAATGGCATCGACGGCATCGGTCATCTCCTCCAACGCCTTCCGCTGCACGTCGTGGAGCTCGCGGTCGCCCGGCTGGAGCTCGTCCTCGGAAGGGGGCGAAGGGATCTTCCCTTCCAGATACTTCGAGATCATGGACAAAACGCGCGACGCGAGGTTCCCAAAATCGTTCGCGAGATCCGAGTTGTAGCGGGCGACCACGCTCTCCCACGAGAAGTTCCCGTCCTGACCAAACGAGATCTCGCGCATGAAGTAATAACGGAACCCATCCGATCCGAAGGTGTCCAGGAGATCGTGAGGCGAGATACCGGTCAACTTCGACTTGGACATCTTCTCGCCACCCACCTGCAGGAAACCGTGGGCGAAGATCGTTTCGGGTAACGGAAGCTCGAGCGCCATGAGCATGGCGGGCCAGATGACCGCATGGAACCACAGGATGTCCTTGCCGACCAGCTGAACGCTCGCAGGCCAGATCCGCTCGAACGTCTCCTTGTCGGAGTCGTAACCGACGGCGGTGATGTAGTTCAGCAGCGCGTCGATCCAGACATAGATCACGTGCTTGGAGTCCCACGGGATCGGGATCCCCCAATCGAAGCTCACGCGGGAGATGGACAGGTCATCCAGCCCCTGTCGCAACTTGCCCAGCACCTCGTTGCGGCGCGCTTCGGGCAGGAGACGGCTGGGCTCCGACTCGTACAGATCGATCAGTGACTGCGCGTACTTCGACAGCCGGAAGAAATAGTTCTCTTCCTTGACGACCTCGGGCTCGGTTCCATGAAGCGGGCACTTACCGTCGACGAGATCGTCCGGCTGCTTGAACTCTTCGCATCCGACGCAGTAAAGGCCCTCGTAGGTGCCTTGATAGATCTCGTCCCGCTCGTGTAGCGCGCTCATGAACGCCTGGACGGGTCCCTCATGGCGCTCCTCGGTCGTCCTGATGAAGTCGTCGTAGGAGACATCCAGCGCCCCCCACACCTCTTTCCACCGAGGGACGATCTGGTCGGCCCACGCCTTCGGTGCGATCCCTTTCGCCTCGGCCGAACGCAACACCTTCTGCCCGTGCTCGTCGGTGCCGGTCAGGTAATGGACGTCGCGCCCCTGCAAGCGCCTGAAACGGGTGAGGAAATCCCCGGCGACCGTCGTATACGCGTGGCCGAGGTGAGGCACGTCGTTGATGTAGTAGATCGGAGTGGTCAGGTAGTAGACCTGCTCGCTCATCGCATTCTCTTCCGGGTTCGAGGAGAGCTACACAACTAGCTCTCGCGGCGGGGTTACCAAAAGCGCCTCTGACCTGCCCGTTTCCACCCGCCGGCCTCCGCCGGCCCGCTGCCGCCGACACCTGCTCGGGGGAGTCGCGTACCCAAACGGGTGCTTAACTAGCCCCGTTTGCAAATTGACCCGGCCGCTGAGCCGAGGCTAGATTGACCATTAACTACCAGATGGAGGGTATGCGAATGAAGTCTACAGGCGTGGTTCGCAAGATCGACGAGCTCGGCCGTATCGTCCTGCCCTCGGAGCTTCGCCGTGTATTCGGGATCCACGAGGGTGATGAGCTGGAGATCAGTGTCGACGGCGACCGCGTGATCCTGCAGAAGCGTCAGGACGTCTGCGTCTTCTGCGCCGCAGAGTCCCCGTTGCTCGACTACAGGGACCGCAAGGTCTGCGAGAAGTGCGCCGGGGAGCTGGGTCAGCAGGGCCGTCTCGAGGTCAAGCTGCCCGAAGACGCCGTCGTGAACGGCTAAGACCTCTTCACCCGCAGCGACTCAAACCCGTTCGCCGCGCCTCAGGGCCGTGCCATGCCGTCCTCGAACTCGTCGGCGATACGCTGAAGGGCGGGCGAGAGATGCGCCACCGGCTCCACCTCGCCCCCATCGATCGCGTCGAGTAAACCTCCGGTGGAGCCAGGGTCATCCGCCGCCAGCTGGCCCGATAGGACCGACTGGACCGATCGCTCCGGGGTGGGAGCGTCAGCGAGGGTGAAGTCAGTCGCAGGCACTGCCTCGGTTGGTGCCCCGAACGCGAGCGATCCGTAGCTCAGGGGCTCGGCCTCACCCGGGTCCTGGCCTCCCAGAACGAGTAGGGCGGAGCTCACATAGCGCTCCCCGGCGGGGTCCGACGGCCGGTTGACCACCCGCCCCTTCACCCACATGGTCGTAGAGCCGCCACCGTCCAGATTGAGGGCCCAGCGCGCCCCAAGGCGCTCGAACTGGCGGGCGAATTCCAGCAGCGTCATGCCCACGGAGTAGCCGGGACGACGGCCGTCCACGGTGACGAGAAGGACGCGGCCCTCACCGTCAAGTCCGACCCCCGTCCGTGGGTTACGGGCGCAGAAGGGGTCGGCACACGAATAGCCGACGTTGTCGCCGCCCTCCATGAGCGTGGGATTTCCGGGAAGGACGTCCAGCGCCCCCGGCCAACCGAAGGACCAGTGCATCAGCAACAGCTCGCCCTGCAGGAGGCTCCTCAGCTTCGGGGCAAGCAGGCCCCACGTCGGGGTCGCGAGAACGATCCCGCCGAGACGCTTCATCGGTTGGTCGCTGCATCGCACCCGGTCGACGATCATCCTGCGTTCAAAGCCATCCTGGTTCTTGGCCCACGCAGGCTTCGATTTCGGAAGCAGGCGGACCGAGCAAGCCTGGGCCGGTGGCGAGATCATCCGCTTCCCAGCGGTGGTGTATCCCGCTATCTCATCCTTGGCCGGGGGGCCCTCGTTCCACGTGTGGACCCTGAGGATCGTGCCCGAGGTGCCGCCCGTCGCGGTCAGAGAGAAGCCCGGGTGTCCGAAGAAGTAGTTCGACTCGTCGTGCGTTGGTGCAAAGGCGCGCCCCCACGTGAGCGGGGACGTCTTGAGATCCCCATCCTCGGCGAACAACCCAACGGGTCTCCCACCGGGGAGCCCAAAGGTCCCGTTCACGGCGGCCACAGCGCCATGATGCGCAGCCATCCCGCTCGTACGTTGATTGCCGGGCAGCTTGTTACGCGCAAGGGCGACATCGATCGTAGGAGCGCGGGATGGATCCACCGTGAGCACGCTGATGCGATTCGGGCCCCTGGAGTCGACGATCTTGGTCAACCGGACCCCGGGAGATACCTGCGATCGATGGATCGTGAAACGGTTTGCGCCGGACGCGCTCATCTGACCCCCGGCCTGAACCGCAAGGGTGCACATCGTTAAAAAGGCCGCGAGGGCGATCCTCGCGGTCCCACTTCGCTTCGCCATGATCGTCCGCATGTTAGGAGCAATCGACAGCAAAGACGACATTCTTTCGCGCGGATGGCGCCGCGGAGAAGCTAGTTCTGCTTGTCGGCCAGCAGAGAATCGAACACCTGACGGCGCTTGACGCCGGTTTCGCGGGCGACCCTGCTCATCGCTTCTTTCCGATCGACGCCCTCGTCCATCAGGGCGCGGGCGCGCAGAGCGAGTTCCTCGGGAGCTACCGCCGCGGGCTCGCCGGAAGCGCCACCCACCAGAAGAACGATCTCCCCCTTCGGGGGGTCCGAACGCACACCCCCGAGCAGCTCCGACAATGACCCGCGCCTCACCTCTTCGAACATTTTCGTAAGCTCGCGCGCCAGAGAGGCAGGGCGGTCTCCCCAGGCCTTCGCAAGCTCGGATAGGTAGTCCTCGATTCGATGGGGCGAAACGTAGAAGACCATCGTTCGTCTTTCGGTCGTCAACTCCGCAACGCGCTTTGCACGGTCGCCGGGCTTACGGGGGAGGAACCCCTCGAAGGCGAAGCGACCAGGAGGCAGACCCGAGATGGCCAGAGCGGTGACCGCGGCCGTGGGGCCCGGAACGACCCCGACCTCGATCCCCTCCTCGACGCATCCCCTCACCAGACGGAATCCAGGGTCCGACATCCCCGGCATACCCGCATCCGAGACGAGCGCCACGCTGTCACCACGCTTCAGCCGCTGTAACAGCCGGCCCGACTGACGACGCTCGTTCCCTTCGTTGAGAACCACTAGGTCGTGGGCTCGAACGCCAAAGTGGGTGAGGAGCTTCTTCGTCCGGCGAGGGTCCTCGCACGCGATGCAATCGACTTCTTCCAGCGTGCGGATCAGACGCTTGGAGGCATCCTCCAGGTTGCCGATCGGTGTGCCACAGAGCATGAGTACGCCGCCCACCCTCAAAGCCTCCCGGGTCGCCAGGGTTCGAAGAGGAGTCTCACCGACTCCACGAGAGCACCGCGCCATGACGACTCGTCGCCGAGCACCGGCCGCTCGACGAACCAGCGCCGTGCAGCGTCGAGCGTTCGCCGGTCCCGGGTGATACCGACGTGATCTGAAAGCGACACGAGGTTGACCTCGCCGGCGCGCCGCCAGTCGCCGTACAGCCACACCGAGTCCCCTAGGGCCCACGCCGTAAGGCGGCGCGTCTCGGGTGAGACCCCCACCACGGGCTTCAGGTTCGCCGGAGCCGCCGGTGCGTCCAGATCGAACGGGGTCAATCCGATGGCATCGAGCGCGCCGGAGAAGGCGCGAGCGAAGTCTCCGCCGGGCTTCCCGGCGCCCGGGACACCAGGAGGGGGAACCTCGATGGGTGGCGGCCGGGGCGGGGGAGGCGCCAGATCCACCGCTCGTTCCGGAGCCGGGAGACCGCGCGCGATCAGCCGGTCGAGGATCAAGCCTGATTGGGAGTGGCCGAGGAGATGCAGGGGCGCGTCCGATCCATCGAGTTGACGCGCCACCGCCGACGCGACGTCGTCGAGATCCTCGTGCGTATCGACGGCAACGTAGGGGCCATCCGCACGGTAGGAGAGCAACCGCCTCTCCGCGCTGTGACCCACCCAGGCTGCCCTGAAATCGATCAGGGCTCCCTTCCGAGACGTCGAGTCCGCCCCCCCGAGCAGTACCAGTGTCCCTCTCGCCGTCGACTCGAACCTCTCGGGCCGAGACAGGAACCGGTCGTAGATACCGGCCCCCAAGATCAGCGCGATGAGTAGGAGCGTTGCCATGCCGAGAGGCGCCATGCGGTGGGCCGTCTTCTCGGTGGCCAGCTCGCACCACCCAAGGAAGAAGAGAGCCGCCACCGGCCCGGATCCGGCCATGACGATAGCGGAAGCCCACGGCCCGAAGTCCACGAGGAGATCCATGGCGACCCCTAGAAGAACGATGAAGTACACGTAGACCAGCAGGCCGGATGGTGTCACACCGCCGCCGGTCGCCCCGGGTCGCAAGCGAACCGCCGAACGCGCCGCAAAGAAGACCGGTATGGCGGCGAGAACGAGGGCCCCCCAGGCGAACTGCGCATAGCGGATGGCCACCGCTGAGAAGAACACGCCGGCGGCCGGGATGAGCAAGAAGCTCGCTGCGGCGGCGAGCACCAGGGAACGCCACACGATCCGCGCCGAAGCACGGTCGCGCGCCGAGAGGTACAAGGTGGCCGCGAGTACCCCTCCCCTGAGAAGGATCGATAGCGTGACGACGAGAGCGAACGCGAGCCACCCGTTCGTGTACGCCAGCGCTTGCTTGACGTCGAAATACGATCCGAGCGGAAACACGGCTCCCGCCGCCGCCCCTGAAGGACCTGCCGGTATGACCCCGACGAGCATGGCGCCGGCCGCCACGAGGCCCTGGAGCGCGTAGGGCAGCGCCGCAAGCGGCGCGTGCTTGATGGCTCTGGATCCGGCTCGGATGACTCGCACAGCCCGGAGACTAACTATGCTCCCGACCCGTGACGGAAATCTCCCCCCACGAGCACGAGGATGAGCAGGGATCGGAGCGGCGCGGCTGGGGCCGCGGCGATGGACTCGCACTGGCGGCCGTCACGATGCTCGCCGGGATCCTGCGTTTCGTACGACTCTCCGATCCCGCCCGCCTCGTCTTCGACGAGACCTATTACGCGCGCGATGGGTGCTGGTATTTCAAGGCGTCCGAAAGCATCTGCGGGGTGGGTTCCGAGCAAACCCTGGTTCATCCCCCGTTGGGGAAGTGGCTGATCGGCTCCGGCGTTCAACTCTTCGGCAATGACTCGTTCGGGTGGCGCATCGCCTCGGTCACCGCAGGCGTTCTCTGCGTTGCCTTGCTGTTCGTGCTGGCGAGAAAACTGCTGAAGTCGACCGTTGCCGCCGCTCTAGCAAGCGGACTGTTGGCCCTGGATCCCCTCCATCTCGTCCAGTCTCGCCTCGCGATGCTCGACATCTTCGTCGCTCTTTTCACCTTGCTCGCATTCACCTTGATCGTCTTCGACAGGGATCGAACGCGCCGGAAAGGCGCACGATCGGTGCGCCCGTGGCGTCTGGCTGCGGGGATCAGCGCAGGACTGGCCGTGTCAGCCAAGTGGTCGGGACTCCTTGCGGTGGCCGGGATCCTTGCGCTCTCGATCGTCTGGGCCGTCACCGATCGTCGCAGGGAGGGCAACGTCCGTCCGTTTCGTCGCGCCATTGTCGAGGAGTGGCCGACCGTCATCGGATGGCTCGTGATCGTGCCGGTGCTGACGTATCTGATCACGTTCGCGGGCAGGCTCGAGGGTTCCGTCTTCCAGGCGCCCTGGGCCGACGGGTCGTGGTGGCGCGCGTGGTGGGACCGCCAGTACTACATGTTCAGCACCAGTCGCGGACTGTCGAGTAACCATCCCTATCAAAGTCCCCCGTGGTCCTGGCCGTTGCTGAAGCGGGCGGTGTCGTACTACTTCGAGACGCCTAATGACGAATACTCCGAGATCCTCGCGACGGGGAACCCATTCGTATGGTGGACCTCGATGCTCTCGCTCGTCGCGGTGGGGTACGCGTGGATCCGCAAGCGCAAGCGCGGGAGAGCGGAGGGTTTCATCCTCGCCGCAGTCGCATGGACCTACCTACCCTGGGTGGTGCTCGCAGGGGATCGTCCCGCGGTCTTCCTGTTCTACTTCTTGCCCGTTCTTCCGTTCCTCTTCCTCGCGCCCGCTTATCTCGTGGCGCGCATCGGCGCGACGTGGGAAGCGAGAGCGGCGATCGGACTCTACGCAGCAGCGGCGATCGGGATCTTTGCCTTCCTCTACCCGGTGTTGACGAAGGTTCATCTGGCCGAGCCTTCGTGGCGTGCACGGATCTGGCTCTTCGATGACTGCGACAAGGCCGCAGGGCCGACGACCACCACGACAGTGACCGAAGGGGTGAGCGAGGAGACGAAGGTGCGTAAGTCGGTGTTCCGACCCAGTGATGCTCTTCCACCGGATGGGTGGTGCTGGATCTAGCCCGGTTGGATCTCGAGCACCTCGATGTCGAAGATCAAAGTGGCGTTGCGTGGGATGACTGGAGGACTACCCGCCTTCCCGTATCCGATCTCTGGTGGGATCGTCAACGTCCTCTTGCCCCCGACACTCATGCCTGCCACGCCTTCGTGCCAGCCCTGGATCACCTGGCTCACCCCTAGCTGGAACGTGAATGGCTCGCCTCCCACGGAGGAGTCGAAGGTTTCTCCGTTCTCGAGCTTGCCGGTGTAGTGAACCGTCACGAGATCCCCGGACGCGGCTCCCGGGCCCTGGCCGCATTCAGAATCTTGATACTGCAAGCCGGAGTCGGTCGTCACCATGCTGGTGTCGCATCCCTCTTCGCCTCCTGCGGCCGAATCATCCGAACCTCCCTCGTCGCTTCCACAGGCAGTCGCGGCTACAAGCACCGCCAGCAGCATGACCGCCGGTCCAGTTCTTAGCTTCACGGTCGATCGACAGCCCGGATCTCGTCGCCATTCCGGATGGAACCACCGGTCACGATCCGAGCCCGCAGGCCCCCCCGGTGGGCGAAGGCTTTGCGAACGGGCTGCTGCGTGAGCTTCTCGAGGTGGCCGCAGGGCTCGCAGAGCTTGAGGCCCTCGAGAACGACCTCCCCTACCCGGAAGTGGCTGCCCACGAGGTGGTTCAAGGGGACGCCGCGCGTCACGATGTTGCGCCTGCTATCCCCCAGCCCGAGCTCCACTCCGTACGAGACGGCTGCGGCTTCGATCGCTTCCGATTCGATCAGGGTGACCTCGCGCATCGGCCCCTTCGTTTTGGAGAACGTTCCTCCTCCATCGGCGTACCTGTCGCCGTCCAGGCCGACGCCCTCGATCGCCTTCACCTCGTCTACGGCGGTCATCGCCGCGCCCTTCGTCGGCGAGATACAGATCGCCATCACCTCTCCTTGAAACATGGGCTACACCCTACGCGTCCGGGGACCCTCTCCGGTGCCCGCGCAGATCATTACCTGTGGAGCGGTTGCCTCGTCTCCGCGAGCCTCCAGATCAGTTCGGCTGCCCTGTGTGTCCCGGGTTGCGCCTGAAGCCTGGTGGCGATGCCGTGCATGCGCTCGCGACGATCAGCCCCCTTCAAGAGGCGGTCGATCGCGTCGTAGAGTTCCGCATCCTCGAAGGCGTACGACTGCAGTCGCACGCCGAAGTCGAGCTCGCTCACGCGCTGCGCGTTGTCGTACTGATCCCAGAACAAGGGCAAGACGACCATCGGCTTCCCGAAGTGGAAGCATTCGGTCACCGTGTTGTTGCCGCCGTGCGTGACCACCAAGTCCACGAGCGGCAGGATCGAGGTTTGAGGCAGGAACTCCGCCCCGACCATGTTGTCGGCCAGCTGGAGCTGATCGTGCTGCGGTCCCATGCTCACGATCACGCGGCTCGAGGTCCGGCCCAACAACTCGATCAGCCTGGTCATCAGAGAGACGTCCGCAGAGCCCAGGCTCCCCAGACTCAGATAGATGATCGGGCCATCCCCTACAAGACTCGCGGGCAGCGCGAATGGCTCATCGGTGGCGCGCACGCTCGAGTCGAGCCGGTGCCAGGTCGGCGAGGGTTCGACCGTCCGGTGGTAGTCGCATTCCTTCGGGAAGAGGTACAGGTTCAGATAATCGGACTCGTACATGAATTGACGGTCCGGTAGCGGAGGACCCCCTCGCTCCCGGCAGAAGGCGTCGAAGTCCGCGTGCAGATCCGAATGCGCCGCGTCGTAGCGCCGCCTGAACTCCGCCCAACCATCTCGATCGTCGGATGCGAGTCCAGAGAAGGCCGGCGGAAGATCTGGATCCGGTAGCTCGAGAGGATTGCAGGACATGATCCGGGCCCACGGTCGCCCGGAGGCCAGCACCGCGGGGAACGCCACGACATTGTCTTGCACGATGACATCCGGATCGACGTCGTCGAAGATGGTGCGCAAGCGCTCATCGACGTACTTCGCTCCGCCGATCAGCTCCTCCCAGATGGGCTTCGTTAGCGTTTCGATCTGCTCGAGGGTCGTCTTCCGGAACTCCGGTGCGGTATCGCGGATGAAGTCCTTCCAGAACTGGCCGGGCTCCTCCTCGACCTCCGGAGCGGGCTTGAGCCGCATGCGGGACTCCTCGAATCCCTTCGCTTCGAGGGTCCCGGCGAACGATTCTTCGACCACGAACACGACCCTGGCGCCCCTCTCGGCGAGCACGTGGCCGATCCCGACGCAGTTGTTGGTCGGTCCGTAAGCGCCTTCCGGGAAGAACACGATCGTGGGCTGTGTGGTCATATGGCTCCTCCCGCTGCTTAGGACCGGGTCATCCTGGGAACCGAGAAACTACAGGTCACGATTCGGAGAGACTGGGTGCCGGGTGAACAGGAGGAGACCATGAAACGAAAGAGCCGCATACAGACGCTGTTCAAGCTGGCGGTCATGGCACTTACGGGGGCCGCGCTGTGGCAGGAGTTCCAGAAGCCCGAGGGCGAGCGAACCTGGAACGGCGAGGTCGCCGGCGTCGTCCCCTATGATTTCCGGGTCCCCACCTTCGAGCGCATGAAGGCCGCCTGGTGGAACCCCGACGACGAACGGATCGTCACCCCCGGCGTCTTCGGCGTCGGCTGGACCCTGAACTTCGGCCGCCTCTTCCGGCTCGCCAACCCCGACGCGTAGCCAGGGCGGGATCGCGCATCGAGGTGTCAACTGCGCCGGGCGGGGTTAGCAACTTCGGTTGACAACAACTGGGACGTCAACTAAGGTTGCTGAATGGCCAACGTGGGCAATGACACCCCCCTAGACGAACTGGAACCCGCCGAAGGGCTGCGCGCCGTGATCGCGCTCAGGCAACTAGCCGACCGGCTGGAAGACGATCACGTGACGCGGGCCATCGTGCAGGGCTGGTCGTGGAACCGCATCGCTGAGGCGCTCAACGTCACCCGTCAGGCGGTCCACAAGAAGCACGGCGCTCGGCTGCGTTCCACCGGCATAGACACGGGAAGGAGCCGTCATGTTTGAACGTTTCACCCGCACCGCCAAGGCCGCGGTTGGGCGAGCTCACCAGATCGCAGCGGAGGAAGGAGCCAGCACGGTCGAGGCGGAACATCTCTTGCTCGCCCTGGCCCAAGGATCGACCCCCCGCACCGGCCGCGCGTTAAGAAAACTCGACATGACTGAAGAGCCGATCCGAGAGGCGCTCGACCGGGAGTTCCACAAGGCGCTGCAAACGGTCGGGGTCGGGCCCGTCGCGGGGCCTGCGCGGCGTCAGGCTAGACCCTTTTCAAAGTCTCGCTTTGGACAGTCCGCCAGACTCGCCCTCGAGCGCTCCTATCAGGTCGCGCTCGCGAGAGGAGATCGTCGGATCGAGGATCATCACATCCTGCTCGCGCTCGCCCAAGCGGAGGCGGGCGTGCTCCCCCGTTTGCTGAAGGAGCTCGACGTAACTCCCACCGGCATCGCAAGCGAGGTCGACTAGAACAAGCTTGACCGCACCCTTGGGCGGAACAGATCGGCGCGTGGTGACGGCCCTTCCGCTTGATGACTTGCCCAGCAGGACTCTTGCTAGTGGACCAGAGGGGAATTGAACCTCACCCGTGCGGGGGGTGCGCGCCCCGAACCGCCTACCTGCGGGTTCTTGTGGTTCCCCAGGTCATAGCCCCTTTTTGGCGTAGAGGGGTAGTGCATGGTTGTGCGCTGTTTTGCGCGTGAAAGGGGACCAAAAGGGGACCAGCGGCGAGCTCAATATTCAGTCTGGCGATCGTCACTCCTGGTTCTCGCGGTTCACGATTGCGCGTTTCTGCTCACGGAGCCACCGTCGGATCGTCTTCTCGGTCCAGACGGGGCCACACGCGGCCAGTTCGGCGTCTGGAGGCGGCATCTTCCCGCGCCGCCTCCACTGGCCGACGACCTTCCTTGACACTCCCAACTCAGCTGCTACCTCGATGATCCCGTTCGAGTTTCGTATGAGCCCAATCTGCGCTGGGTCGTCGCCTACGTACCCTCAGCACGCCGGCTAGAGCTGGCGGCAGCCGCGTGTGGAAGCACCGCGTGCGCTGACAGACGGTCGAGGTGAGGAGCCGATCTGCTCGACCGCCTCCCCACCCCAGTCACTATTTAGCGCGCTGGAGCGCGTGCTTGTCGACCCAGCGGGCCACGTCGCGGCCGATCTTCACCCCTTGCTCGTCAGCCGATCGGAAGTGGAGTCCTTGCCAGATGCGGGCGTCGATCGTGTCCTCCCAGACGTGGCGGAAGTGCTCGTACTCGCGCGTCATCCCGGTTGGATGAATAACCGTGAACGTCGTCCGGCTGTGCCCGAAGTACAGCTCGGCAATCTCCATGTACGAGCCGGTCACGCAGTTGTACCCAGAGGAGTGGTCCGGGTAAGGCGGATTGCCGATTGCGGACGTCCAGGTGGAATCGCCTTCGGTCTTCCGGTTGCCGTCCTCGTCGCCCAGGCGAATCGCGGTCATCGGCCTCCAGAAGCTCCAGTGCGCCTTGTCCTCCCAGCAGTTAATGAAGGTGTCCGCTCCCGCGAGCGTAAACTTCGCGAAGAGCCGCGCCTGCTCGGCCAAGTCGAGCCGTTGCGCCAACGCGTGAGCACGGAACGAGCGATTAAACATTTCGACTGGGTTGGCCTGGAAGAAGTCGAAGACCGCCTGTTGGTCTAACGTGCGCGTGCTTCCCACCGCGCCGAGCTCCTTCACCTCGTTGTACTCCTTCGCATAGGCGCCGCTCGTTAGCGCGCGCGGGCCCTTGCTCAGAAACTGCTCACCGCTTACGACGACGAACGGTCTGACCTTTGCGACCCATGCGAAGGGGTCGCTCGGGCCCGAAGGCGTCGTGCACACCAGCGAGGTGACCGGACGCCACTGGCCCGGGCCCTCGCCGCAGGTGAACCGGAATGGCCCGAAGCGGCCGTCGTTGGTGCGCTCGGCGATCATCGCAGCGGCCGCTGCTCGACCTGCGGCGATCCCGTCTGCAACGGCCTGAGCGCCGTCGGCGGCGGTCGCCTGTGCGATGGAGCTTGCCAGCAGGCCGTCAAGACGTTCGATGATCATCACTCTGACCTCGGCGGTAAAGGTCGGCGTCAGCGGTAGTTGGTTCAGCACGCTGACCAGGACGTCATGCGCCGCCGTTGCTGCGGCGGCGGCCTCGGATGCCGAGCCCGGAGCCGACGGGAGCCCGTCGAGATACGGCTCGTGTCCGCCGTCGATCGCGTTGACGGCGTCGTACACCGCGCCCTGGACCATCGCGAGGTGAATTCCCTGTACGGGCGGCGTCAGGCCAGCTCCCGGGACTGCCGGGGGCGTTGGGGTGGGCGAGTTGGCGAGCGCGTCGAGCGCGTGCTTGTTCCAGTCGAGCACGGCCGTCGCCGGCGAATCCGCCGTAGCCGACGGTGCGGCAGTGCTAAGCACAACCAAAGCCAATGCGGCAAGCGCGAAGCAAGCGATCAGCCGGTCGCGCCTTCCTCTGCGACGCGGTTTCTTCGTTGTCAATTCGGCCTCCTCCCCGAGGTGCGTCTCAGTCAATGAGACGGCGCCATACAACTCAAGTCAATAGGCTTTGCACAACTAAGCGCTCTTGCACAAAAGGTCCCTTCCTACACAAAAGCCCCCTCATGCCGCGCTCTCCCTCAGCCGCTTTCTTTCGCGCGGACTGAGTCCGCCCCACACGCCTAATTCGTCCTTCTCGAGGGCCCAATGTAAGCACTCTGGCCGCACCGGACACCTCGCACAGATCCGCCTCGCAGGCTCGGCACTCTGTCCGCGTTCGGGGAACCAAAGGTCCGGGTCTGGGGCTCCGACACACGCCCCCCCGTTGCATCCACGCCGGGAGCGCTGTGAAGTCAACAGAATCGTCCACCGTGTGGAAGCGGGGCGGATGAGACACGAACAGCGGATCAGTGTGGACGGTCATCAAACTCTGAGCTCACAATCTTCTGCTAAAAGAGCGATGGCGCGTAGGCCTGCCCGAGGGTAAGGAGACGAACCCCAAGGGCGGGCGTACGGCCTTGGTTCCCCTCCCCGCGCGGACCCTGTACCGCGCGAGAAGGAGAGAACGTACTAGGGGCCTCAAATCCAGTACAGGGTCCCCAGGTGCCAAACCATCCAAGTAGAACGGCGCGGAGGCCCCCCGAGGTCGAGAAGGGAACACTCGGGAGGCCCCGGCCGTGGTTCTCTCACCGGGGCGCGGATGGAAGGACGCGCGACGGCTAGAGAACCCGGGGAGGCTTATTGCGGCTTCTCGAAAAGGGTTTTGTCGATCTTGCTCAACTCTTTGACGGCGGCTGAACGCGCGTCTACGGTCTCGCCTGCGTGAAGGATCACGCCATATCCGCTCCCGCGTTCCCCGGGCGAGATGTGATCGCGCGTGACCACGAGGCGGTATTCGT
Organism: Actinomycetota bacterium; assembly: GCA_030913945.1. GTDB lineage: Bacteria > Actinomycetota > CADDZG01 > CADDZG01 > WHSQ01 > JACCXF01. The sequence continues at coordinate 4,135 of JALZOM010000159.1, read as the reverse complement.
CGGGAATTGATTTGGCCACCATCGACGGCTCAGCCTCGGCCGCACGCGACTGGTTACCGCTCTCGAACGCCTGCGCGTATGCCGCGCGCTTGGCTTCCGCGATCGCGGCGTCGTCCGGGTTGGGTCCGCAGAACATCGCCGGGAAAGCCTGCACCGCGGGGTGGTCCCCTCTGAGCCTCGTCCCCTCCTGGATGCTTCTCGGCGCGCCGTCCACGTCTCCGCTGAAGCCACGAGGACATCCGCACGACCTACGGCACCTACGGCCACCTCTTCGACGATCGGGAGGACGACCTCGTGGCCGCCCTCGACCGCCGACGGAGCACCGGGTTGGAACGCGAAGGGGACCAGGAGGGGACCAAGGCCGCGGGTGAGGTTATCCCTATCGACCGCGAAACCGCCTCTGAGCAGGGCACCTAGCTGGTGGACCAGAGGGGAATTGAACCCCTGACCTCACCCGTGCGAGGGGTGCGCTCTACCAACTGAGCTACTGGCCCGAAGGGCCATCTTAGCCTTCAGACTGGTCGTCCTCAGTGGCCCTCGAGGTCCGCGCGATGGCTCTCCAGAGCTTCTCGCAGCCCGCTCTGGATCGTGGAGGTCGTGTAGTCGCCGCGGGTACGCTCGATGATCGAGCGGGCGACGTCGGTCAGACGTCGCAACCCGAAAGTGATCCCATCCGGGTAGTCCATCGAGACCAGGAGGTAATAGATGTCGTCCATGGAGGCGAGCAGCTCTTCGCAGCGTTTCAACTCACCCCGGCGCATCAGATCGAGGATGTGTCGTCGTAATTCGCCGATCGCCTCCGCCATTCCCTTCAGGTATGCCTGCGAGGAGACGCCGACCTCATCGGGGGCCGGCATCTCTCCATCGGTCACGAGCCCCTGAGTGATGAGAGCCTCCGCATACTCCTTCTCGGCGTCGTGCACGAAACCCGCGTAGAGCACGTCGGGGTGGCCGGACAGTGAATCGCGCGCCGCGTCGAGTTCGGCGCGCGCCTCATTCAATAACTCACGCGCCTTCTCGCTCTCGTAACGGTGCAACGCGCGGATAGCGTTTCCACATGCGCGTATCCCTCGCCGGCCCGCAGCGAGACCGAGCTCGCGCGCCGATGTCTTGGCATCCAACTCGTCCCGTAGCTGAGACCCGACATCCCCTAGGTCCATGCGCAGACCCTATCGAAAGCTGAGGGCGTTAGAAGCGGCGCGTGCCGAACGCTCGGATCTGCTCGTCGAATGTCATCTCGTTCTCGTAACCACCATGGTCGGGAACGAGGGCGAAATCATCTGCGGGATCGTCGACGCCCGGGATGTCGAGCGATCCGATCTCGGAGTAAGGATCGCTTTCACCCCCTGCAACGCGGGCCGCCGGCTGCACCTGACGCTCGGGGCGTGAGCGCGCTTGGATGCGACGCACCTTCTTGCCTCTCTCGGCGCGACGCCGTTTCGCCTCGAGTAACAGCGATACGTAAAGGGCGAGCGAAGCGCCGAATGCCAGTGAAACCTCCCACAGGGCACCACCGAAAAAGATCGCACCACCGACCGAAAGGAGAACCGCACCCCCCAGGAAAGCAAGGATGTGTCGCCGGCTGCGCTGTCCCTTGCGGAAGGACCTCCCGGCCACCCGGTCACCGGATTCCGGGACGACAACCCATCGTCCGACGGATGCTCGCGGGGCTATCAGATCCATCCGGTGGCGGAAACGTTCGGCGGTTGAGAGAGGGGCGTTCTGTCGAGCCCGCATGGCGGCGGGAAGGAAAACGGCAATCCAGGCGAGTGCCAGGACCAGCAGGAACCAGTACGTCAAGAGCATCTTCCTTGCCTCGGCGGCAGGGGTCGAAATCCACGCTAAACCTGCATGTACCGGTTCTTTCGGATTTCGCGCGCGGCCAGCGTCTGGCCACTCGGCACCGGAAGGGTCCCTTTCGCCCTGGGTTACCTTGACCCGAGCCCTAACAACAAAGGAGAACGAATGCCCATCCAGATAGTCCCCTCCGGGGAGGAGCCCACCGGGATCTCGTGTGACGCGCTGGTGATCGGAGCGGTGAAAGCCGACGGATCGCCACAGTTGGGGGATGGGGACGCGCTCGACCAAGCCCTCGACGGGCAGCTGTCCGAGTACCTGAACGCAACGAACTTCAAAGCGAGCGTGGGTGAAACGGTGGTGGTCCCCACTCTTGGACGTCTTCCCGCCACGTCGCTGGTCGTGGTCGGACTCGGGCCCGCTTCCGAGGTCGATCCATCGGTCTTGCGTCGCGCATCCGGAACCGTGGGGCGGCGTCTGGCCGAACGTAAGACCATAGCGACGACCCTGAGCCGGGGTGCCGGGGTCGATGGAGCGGCTGGGGTGGCCGAAGGGTTCATCCTCGGGAGCTACCGCTTCACGACGCACAAGAGCGACCCAAAGCCGAGTTCACTCGAGCGCGTCTCTCTTCTGGACGACGTATCGGAGCAGGCCATCGAACATGCGCGAGCTCGCGCCGAAGCGACGATTCTCGCCCGGGACCTGACGAACGAGCCTGCATCGAGCATCTATCCCGAATCGCTCGCGCAGCGCGCGAAGGACCTTGCCGACGTCGCCGGCTTCGAATGCACGATCTTCGGCGAGAAAGAACTGGCCGAGAAGGGGTTCGGAGGCATCATGGGCGTCGCACAGGGATCCGAGAAGCCTCCGCGGTTCATACAGATGCGATACCGGCCGAGTGACCCGCAGGGGTTCGTCATCCTCGTCGGTAAGGGCATCACTTTCGATTCCGGCGGGCTGTCTCTGAAGGACGCGAAGAGCATGGAGCAGATGAAGACCGACATGGCGGGCGCGGCCGCGGTGATCGGAGCCATGAGCGCCATGAAGAAACTCGACGTCAAGGTAGAGGTCTTGGGATTGGTGAGTAGCTCCGAGAATCTGCCGAGCGGCAGCGCGATCAAGCCGGGAGACGTCCTCGTCCACTATGGGGGACAGACGGCAGAGGTGAACAACACCGATGCCGAAGGCCGGCTCGTGCTCGCTGATGCGATCGCGTTCGCGTGCGAACAGCAGCCGGATGCGATCCTGGACGTTGCCACCTTGACCGGTGCGATCATGGTCGCCCTGGGAGCCAAGGCGACCGGTTTCTTCTCCAACAACGATGACCTAGCGCGCGAGATCGACGCGGCCGCGCAGACGGCCGGGGAACGATTCTGGCGCATGCCGATCTACGACGACTACCGCAAGGACCTCGACTCCGAGGTGGCCGATATCAAGAACTCGGGCCCCCGTTATGGAGGGGCGATCATCGGCGCCCTGTACATAAAGGACTTCGTGAAGAACGACGTCCCGTGGGCGCACCTGGACATCGCCGGACCGTCGCGAGCCGAGAGCGACTACGACGAGGTCTCGCGCGGGGGAACGGGGGTCGCTACCCGGACGCTCCTTGCTTGGGTCGAAGGTCGAGGTCGTTGACCGACAAGGTCGTGCCGCTGGGCCGCGACCCCGAACCGGAGCCCCCGGTCGTCCCCAGTCGACCCAAGCGCTTGCAGGCGATAGCGATCGGTGGGATGACATCGTTCGCGATAGTCGGTTTCCTGGCTCTGTTGTCGCTGTTCACGATCGGGAGCTTCAGCGGCGACACCAGGCGCTACGTCGTGATCGTCGTGGTGTTCTCGGCCGTCGGCTTCCTGGCGAGCGCATCGGCTGCGGTATTGACCGCCGCAGGAGACACCTACACGAGCGGCTCGGAGAGGGACGGCGACTAGACTTCGCGGCATGGAGATCGAAGGTCATCCCACGCAGGATCTCATCGAAGAGTTGGAACGGCGGGGCGGTCTGCGCGTAGAAGGATCGAGTCTCGGGCCACAGGAAGAAACGCTTCGATTCGTCGGCGAGCGCATCGGCGAGGTTCCCGGGACCTGGTTGTTCCTGCCTCGCCAGGCCTACGCGACGGGCTTCGACGAGATCCCTCAGTAATAGCCGTAGGGGCCAAGGATCAACCGGTAGGGACCCACTCGAGCCGGTCCCCTATGTCGACCGCTCCGGCCGCTCCCCCGGGCAACTCGATGACGAACCACGCTCGGCGCACCCACCTCGTGATCCTGTTCGGACCGAGGCGATGAACCCGGTGTCGCACGATCCAATCCGCATCGCAGAACAGGACGTCTATCGCGTA
>JALZOM010000040.1 GCA_030913945.1 Actinomycetota bacterium | reverse complement strand
TCCAACGCAGTGATCGTGTTCATCCACTGGCCGGCGGTCGTGAACTTGCAGGTCACCTCGGAAGCGGGCCATCTGGCGATCCACGCCCTTCTGCTGTCGGGGATGCTCCTCATGTGGTGGCCGGTGATCCCCCCACTGCCGGAAACCGCCTCGCTGACTCCACCGGCCAAGATGCTCTACCTCTTCCTGCAGTCGTTCATCCCGACCGTGCCGGCGTCGTTCCTCACGTTTGCCAGCGAACCGGTGTACCGGATCTACGAGAGCAAATCCCTACTGTGGGGTCTCGATGCCGTGACCGATCAAAGGATCTCGGGTCTTCTGATGAAGATCGGAGGCGGGTTGATACTGTGGGCCGTCATCGCCTACCTATTCTTCCGATGGAGTGCGCAAGAAAGTAAAGCCGATGCTCAGGAGGTCACGTGGGATGACTTCGAACGTGAGCTCCAGGCCTGGGACATGAGGAAGTGATGGAAGAAGAGACATCCAGCCGGCCGGACATGGTCGGAGAGGTTCGATTCAAGGTTCCGCTCGTGCTGGCGATCCCGTTCGCCGCTATGGCGCTGATCGCGCTCGTCGTGATCGGTTTCTCGCGCGTACTGCTCGAGCTCCCGGCAGAGGCGGCCACCACGGTTGCCCTAGTCACTGCGGCCAATATCCTGATTGCATGCACGTTCCTCGCAGTCCGTAGGGTCGAACGCGTCTCCGTTCTCGAGGTCATGCTCATCGCGCTCTATCCGATCCTGATCGGCGTCGTTCTAGCTCAGACCGGCTTCTTCAGCGAGGAAGAACACGGCGCCGCTGCGCAGACCGAAGAAACCACGGGGGGCCAGACCGGTGCGTCGGGCTCATCCGCCACCTCGATCACGGCTCAGAGCCTCGCGTTCGATACCGACACGATCGAAGTCACCACCGGGGAGTCGACCGATTACACGCTGGTCAACGAGGACACGACCGTCCACAACCTGGCGATCTACGAGGGCGACGAGGCTTCAGGCGAGGCGCTGTTCACGAGCCCGGACGTCGACGCAGGAGCGGAGGAGAGCTTCGCCATCGATCCCTTGAAGACAGGCGACTACTACTTCCAGTGCGACTACCACCCCCAGATGGCGGGCACCGTCACTTCTCAATAGCGCGATCGCCTAGGCGATCGCTGCCGCGGGTTGCATTCCGTGGGCTCGACCGGGATTGCCTGCGGACTTCTTCCCCTGACGATCGCTGCCGCGGGTTGCATTCCGTGGGCTCGATCGGGATTGCATGCGGGTAGTTCTAGAAGATCAACTGGTCTATTGCCATGGCGCCGAAGAGGAGCGCCAAGTAGTAGATCGAGCCCCGGAATAGGCCCCACGCGCTCTTCGTGGTGGGGTTACGCCACAACCGGACGGCCCCTGCGATGAATGCACCGTTGAGCACGAGGGCAGCCACCAGGTACAAGATTCCCATCCGGCCGACGGAGAAGAAGATCAGGCACATCGCGAACAGCAAGAACGAGTACAGAACGATGTGCTTCGCTGTTTCTTCGCGTCCGTAGACGACGGGCATCATGGGGACGTTGGCGGCCCTGTACTGAGACTCGTACTTCATGGCGAGCGCCCAGAAATGCGGCGGCGTCCAGTAGAAGACGATCCCGAACATCGCCAGAGCGGGGAGTCCGACCTCGCCCGTGACCGCGCTCCATCCCACCAGTACGGGCACGGCCCCCGCGGCGCCACCGATCACGATGTTCTGCGGCGTCGAACGTTTTAGCAGGATCGTGTACACCAGCACGTAGAACAACAGCGCTCCGATCGCCAGGATCGCGGACATCAGGTTGACGGTGGCCCACAGTTGGCCGAAGGCCACAACGCCCAACACGAGCCCGAACACGAGGGCGTTCCGGGGGGCGACCCGGTGCATCGGAAGCGGGCGGCGACGCGTCCGCGCCATGACCTGGTCGATGTCCCGGTCGACGTAACAGTTGATCGTGTTGGCTCCGCCGGCGGCAAGGGTGCCCCCCAACAGCGTCCAGAAGATGAGCGAGAGCGACGGCATCCCGCGGGCAGCGACGATCATGGCCGGGATCGTCGTCACGAGCAGCAGTTCGATGATGCGCGGTTTCGTCAGCGCGACGTAGGCGAGGATCTTGTCTTTGGGAGACACGGTGGGGTCGACGATCCCGCCGTCCGAAGGCGCGGGGGCCAGCTGCTCCTCGATGGAGAGCGTGCCGGTGGTCTCGGAAACGATGAGTCTGCGCACCTAGCTTCCCGTGGTCTCGAGTGCTGATTGTGACCTGCGGCGGCGAGGCTCTGCAACCTTGACACCCAGGGGTCTGGACACGATAGCAATACCGACGAGACTGCCCCAGATGAGGGCCCCCAACGCCAGATGGAGCGTGACGAAGCCGGCGTTCAATCTCGTCCATACGTTCGCCGCCCCAACCAGCACTTCGAGCGCATAGGCGCCCACGGCCACGTGGGCGAGCGTCGATTGGAGCGGTAGGTCTGGCCTGCGCATGATCCTGACCCCCACCACGAACACGATGAGGCCGACGGCCGCGGCCAGCGCGCGATGGAAGAAATGGATCACGTACAGCTCGATATGAAGATCGGGGATCCATGACCCGTTCATCAGCGGCCAATCCCCGAACACGTAACCCGCGTCCCGCCCGGTCACGTAAGAGCCGACGAGCAGCAACGCCAGCACTGCCGCCGCCGCGCCGGTGGCCGATCGGGCCACGCCGCCGTCCTCACGAGCCGGGGGGCGGCCAGAGAGGGCGTGTGTCGTGGCGGTGATGAGGATGAGCAAGGCGAACAACGCCATGGCGGTCGCCAGGTGGAGGACGACGGATTCGGCCTCGAGATGAAGCCAGACCACGATCGCCCCCAGCAGCGCCTGGAAGAGCACGAGCCCGAACGCGGCGAGGCAGGGTCGAAGCAGCGAAGGAGTCTCCTCCCGCCGTCGCCACGCCGCCACCGCGAGCGACCCGAGCAACAGGACGAGGATGCCCGCGACCGCACGGTGGGAGAACTCGATGATCATCGCCCGCGTCAGCTCGCCGGGGCAGTGTGGCCAGTTGTCGCCACAGCCGAGCCCTGATTTCGTCGCGCGCACCAACCCCCCGATGCCGACGAGCAGGAAGGTCGTGACGGTGGACGCGAGAGCGAGCTGGCGGATCCGGTCCATGAGTCAGCATGTTACCCGCGCGTCGTATCTCGGAGGCCGGGCTAGAGTCTGCAACATGACATGGCGCCGCCGCGCATTCCCGGTTCTCTGGCTCGCGCTGTCGCTCGTCGCAGCGGCGTGCGGGGGAAGCGGGAGCGATCCCGGCGAGGGGGCCGGTGCGGACGGAGACACCTCCGGAGCGGCGAGCTTCAACCAGCCATTCACCGATGCGAAGCACTACCCGGTGGTCGCGTCGTCCGAGATCGTCGTTGGGGAAAATCGCTTCCTCGTGGGCCTGCTCGACGATAAGGATGCTCCGGTTGCGAACCCCGACATCGACATGCACATCAGTTTCTTCGATCTAGCGGAGTCGGCGGAAGAACCCGTGAGCGAGACGGACATGCGGTTCATCTGGACCCAGAAGCCCTTCCAGGGGATCTACGTCGGCCAAGCCGAGTTCGACTCGGCGGGCAGGTGGGGCGCAGAGGTAACCCTGAGGGGCGGAGGGGCCGACGAGCGTCTGCGCGCCGGCTTCGAGGTTACAGAGGAGGCCTCGACGCCCGCGATCGGAGATCCCGCGCCCCCCATCGACACGCCCGTTGCAGCGGATGTGGACGGGCGCCTGTCTAAGATTTCAACCGATCCGAA
>JALZOM010000136.1 GCA_030913945.1 Actinomycetota bacterium | reverse complement strand
ATTCGGGGTCGTCTGCTCGGATAAGGGGGTCCCTCGCCAGGATCATGCGGTTACTCGCGAGGGTCGCGAGATCGGGCGACTCACCAGCGGCAATTTCTCACCCACGCTCGGGGCCGGGATCGGGCTCGCGCTGGGCCCAGCCTCGGCAACCCCGTCGGCCGGCGCCGAGGTGGTCGTGACCGCGCGCAATCGAAGTATCGCCGCGGCTATCGTGAAGCCGCCGTTCATCAAGAAAGGCAGCGGTGGATAAGACGATAAGTAGACAAGTCGATGCAAGGAGCCGCACCTAGATGGAGTGGCTCCCTCACACCGCGGCCGACGACCGGGCCATGCTCGAGACGATCGGCCTGGACGAGCTCGACGACCTCTTCGAGCCGATCCCCGAAGCCGTGCGCCTGGACGCGGCCCTCGAGGTGGGGCCGGCCCTCGACGAACCCACCCTCCTCGATCACCTCGACCGGATGTCACGTCGCTCGACCGGTGCCGACCTACTGTGCTTCGCCGGCGGGGGGGCGTACGACCATCACGTGCCGCCGGTGGTCAAGGCCCTCGTCGGCCGGGCCGAGTTCGCGACCTCGTACACGCCCTACCAGCCCGAGCTGTCACAGGGCGTCCTCCAGGCCCTGTACGAGTTCCAGACCCTCGTGTGCTCGATCTTCGGGATGGAGGTCGCCAACGCGTCCCTCTACGACGGCGCGAACTCCGTGGCCGAGGGGGTCAATCTCGCGGTCCGCTCGACCAGCAGGGAGCGCGTCCTGGTGGGTTCCACGGTGAACCCGGCCTACCTCGACGTGCTCAACACCTACACTTCAGGTTTAGGCCTGGACATCCAGGTGGTGGAGCACGATGAGGACGGGGTCGTCGATTGGACCTCTGCCGATGTCGAGGGGGCAGCGGCCGTTGTGGTCGCCTACCCGAACTTCTTCGGGCGCCTCGAGGACCTCGCCGCCGCGGCGGAGCGGGCCCATGCCGCGGGCGCGCTGGTCGTCGCCGTGAGCGATCCGACGGCGATGGGCATCCTCGAGTCTCCGGGGGAGCTGGGGGCCGACGTGGTGGCGGCCGAGGGGCATGCCCTCGGGAACCCCATGGTTTACGGCGGTCCCTACGTGGGGCTCTTCGCGACCAAGCTCGATCTCGTGCGCCAGGTCCCGGGTCGCATCGCCGGCGAGACCCTCGACGCAGACGGGCGGCGCGCCTTCGTGCTGACCCTTCAAGCGCGCGAGCAGCACATCCGGCGAGCCAAGGCGACCTCGAACGTCTGCACGAACCAGACCCTCATGGCGATAGCCGCCGCCGTCCATCTGTCGTGGCTCGGCCCCCAGGGGCTGAAGCGTCTGGGCGAGGTCTGTCTCCGCCGCACGGCGTTCGCGGCACGCCGGTTGGGGGAGATGCCCGGCTGCCGGCTGCGTTTCGATGGGCCTCGCTTCAAGGAACTGGTTCTCGAGACGCCGGTGGCCGGTGCCGAGCTCGCGGAGGCGCTCGGTCGCCGCGGGTTCCTCGCCGGCCCGGCCCTCGGCCACTGGTATCCGGACCTGTCCAACTGCCTGCTGGTCGCCGTGACCGAGAGGCGGTCCGAGGAAGACATCCTCGGCCTGGCCGAGGCCATCGAGAAGGAGCTGGCGGAACGATGAGCGGCCAACAGCTGGAGCGCTCCGCCGGCACCCGAGGCGACGGTGACGGCTTCCCCCTCATCTTCGAGCTGTCCCGCCCCGAGCGGAGGGCGTGGTCCCTACCCGACAGCGGGGTCGATGCCCCGGAGGTCGAGGATCTCGTGCCCGAGGGCTTCCGTCGCAAGAAGGCGCCGGATCTCCCGGAGGTGAGCGAGCGCGACCTCGTTCGGCACTTCACGCGCCTGTCGCAACGGAACTGGGCGATCGACGTGGGGGCCTACCCGCTCGGCTCCTGCACGATGAAGTACAACCCCAAGGTCGCCGAGGAGGCCGCCGCGATGCCGGGCTTCTCGCACCTGCATCCTCATGCGGGCGACGAGCTGGCCCAGGGGGCTCTCGAGCTACTCGGCCTGCTCGAAAGGGCGCTGTGCAACGCCACCGGCATGGCTCGCCTGACCTTCCAACCCGCAGCCGGGGCACAGGGTGAGCTCACGGGTCTGTTGATCATGCGGGCCTTCCACGAGGCCAACGGCGACGCTCGGAAGCGGGTCATCATCCCGGACTCGGCACACGGCACGAACCCCGCCAGCGTGAGCCTGGCCGGCTATCAGGCCGAGGAGGTGCGTTCGGACGAGCGGGGGCTGGTGGACCTCGATGCGCTGAAGGAGGCCCTCGACGACGACGTGGCCGGCTTGATGCTGACCAATCCCAACACCCTCGGGCTGTTCGAGCGGGACATCCAGAAGATCCAGGCCGCGGTTCACGAGGTCGGTGGCCTTCTGTACTACGACGGCGCCAACTTCAACTCGATCGTCGGCGTGGTACGGCCTGGGGACATGGGCTTCGACATCGTCCACATGAACCTGCACAAGACGTTCGCGACGCCGCACGGCGGGGGAGGGCCCGGCTCCGGCCCCCTCGCGGTGAGCGAGCGGCTCGAGCGCTTCCTTCCGGCACCAGTCCTGATGCAGGAGGAGGGGAGTGGCAAGTGGCGATGGGACCACGATCGCCCGGATTCGATCGGCCGGATCCACTCGTTCCACGGCAACTTCGGGATCAACGTTCGGGCGTACGCCTACCTCCGCTCGCTCGGACCCGATGGATTACGTCGCGTCGCCGAGCACGCGGTCCTGAACGCTAACTACCTGCGCGTGCTTATCGAGGACGCGTTCCCTACCGCCTACCCGGGTACGTGCATGCACGAATTCGTGTCCACGGCCAAGCCGCTCAAGAAGCACGGGTTGAGGGCCACGGATCTGGCGAAACGTCTCATCGACCTCGGCTACCACCCGCCGACCGTCTACTTCCCGCTCGTGGTCGAGGAAGCTCTGATGATCGAGCCCACCGAGACCGAGTCGAAAGAGACCATCGACGGACTTGCCTCGGCTCTCAATCAGATCTCCACCGAGGCGGCTGAGAACCCGGATCTGCTGCACGACGCTCCGGTCACGACGCCGGTGAGGCGCCCCGACGAAGCGCGGGCGGCACGCAAGCTGAAGGTGCGCTGGACGCCGGAAGCCTCCTAGAAGATCCAGTACCAGTTCACGAACAGCACCGTGAGGATCCCCAGCCCGGCTGCAGACACGCCCACGAACGTGGAACGGCTTCCCCATCGCTCGGCGAAGTGGTCCATCGCCCAATAGATCGGGAACAGAACGACCGCGAAACGCGGCACCGACATGAGTGGTCGGCTCTCGAATATCAGCGACAGAGGTAGGAGCAGGGACGCAACCGTGTAGACGGCGTACGGCAGGGGTGTCCGAAGCGCGACCCAGGTCGCCAGCAACAGGACCGGTACGACCACGAGCCAATCGATCGTGTGATAGCCGCCCGGGAACTGACCCACGTAGCGCCAGGCCTCGCGCGTGCCGGCCCACAGCGTGTACGGGATCACGGCGAAGGATCTCTGCCAGTTCCCTTGTTCCCCGATCGGCGCCAGCCAGTTTCCGTCGAAGGCGTTCCAGAAGGCGAGGTAGGAGAGCGTCCCGATACCTACGGCGGCTGCGCACGCGAGCATCGCGATCAATCGGATCGCTTCCCGGCCCTCTCGTTTCATCCACCGGCAAAGCGCTTCGGCGGCGAGCACCAGGACCAATACCAACCCGACGCTTCTGGTCACAGCGGCGAGGGCACCGAGCAGCCCGGCGGTGAGCCAGCGATCGCGCCGCGCCGCGTAGATAGAGCCGGCCGCTAGGAGCAGGAACAACGACTCGGAGTAAGGCGCCAAGAAGAAGAAGGCGGTCGGGAAGATCGACATGAACAGGATCGTGTTGCGGGCACGGTCGGAATCGAACTCGTACTCCGTGAGACGAAAGACCGTCACCATCGCCCCGAGATAGGCAACGTTGGACACGATCAACGCGGCGGCCAGTGGATGCCCTCCGAGTCCGAAGGAGACACCCCGAACGATCATCGGGTAGAGCGGAAAGAAAGCCGCGCTGCCATCGGTGGCGTCGTAGCCGGTCGAAGCGATCCGTAGGAACCACAGAGCGTCCCACCGCTCCCACGAGGTGAAAAGGTTGTGCCAGCCCGGAGTCAGCTCGGGCGCCGGCCATCCGGGAACCCCGGCTGCTTCGTTCGGCGGCAGGAGCGCGACGCCGACGATGGCCAACAAGGCAAGGCCGACGCGCACCAACAGAAAGACCTTGAGGCAGTAGAGAAGGGCGACTACGAGATCCGGCGGGATGCGGTCGCGCAAACGGCGTCGCCCGATGCTCGAGCGAGAGGTCTGGGCCGTATCTCGTATCTCGGTCGTCATGTCATGGGTCGGGCGCGGGGCGCCGATGCAATGAGACCACGAAGGCTGTATTAGCGTCATGGGCCTAGGGTGCCAACCTTATCGAGCGAGGTGAGGGCGGTTTTGAAGAGTTTCCGCAATCGGATCCTGCTGGCAGTGGGCGTTGTGGCCACGGCTCTAACGGGATCCATCTCGACGACCGCCCAGTCGCAGGATGCGCGTCCGCAGGTGTGCGACGTGCCCACACGGACGATCTCTCTTTTTGCCGAGCAGTTGAGCGGCGGGCGCATCGGCTACGGGCTGACCCCCGAGACGGCCAAAGTGCCCGGGCCGACCATAGAGATGGTCGAGGGGGAGTGCGTGGCGATCAGGCTAACCAATGGTACGGACAAGCGCGTGAGCTTCCATCCCCACGGCGTCGCCTATACGGTGCGTAGCGACGGGACGCCCCTCAATCGGAGCTGCGTCCAACCCACGCGGACGCGCACCTATGTGGTCGAGGCGGTTCCGCAGCAAGCTCGCACGGACGGCACCATCAACCCCGGGACGGCCGGCTACTGGAACTACCACGATCACTGCAGGGGCGGCTCACACGGAACCGAAGGGATTCGATCCGGGTTGTTCGGGGCGCTCGTCGTGCGACGAGCGGGTGATCCGCTACCGGACAAGAGGTTCGTCGCAGTGATGTCCGGCGTGCACTTCAACCTGAGACGCGCGCCTCGCACTCCGGTGTTCAAGGCGAATCAGGGTCAGCGCGTGGAGTTCGTGATCATCACACACGGCGACGCCTTGCACACGTTTCACCTGCACGGTCATCGTTGGGCGGACACCAGAACCGGTATGGCCGAAGCGATGTCGGAGGACCCGACGGTCATCGACAACAAGACCTCGGGCCCCGGTGACTCCTTCGGGTTCCAGATCGTGGCCGGCGAGGACTCGGGGCCGGGCGCGTGGATGTATCACTGTCACGTTCAGGGCCACAGCGATCTCGGCATGTCCGGGATCTTCCTGGTGCGCAACCCGGATGGCACGGTTCCATCGCACGCGCAGCGGACTCTCGATAGGTGGAGGCACGGCGCCCACTAGCCCACCGGGTGCGGTGCTTGCAACAGCCAGTCTCAGGCGCCGCCGGCACGCCGTCTCGACGACGCGACGTCGAATCTGACGCACGAGTCCATCCTCAAGCGCCGCGCGATCTCGTCGGCCGCCAGAGACAGCCGCCGGTAATCGCGGGCCGCCCGGTAGTACGCGGCGCGTTCCCGTTCGAGGTAGGCGACGCCCAGCCGATCGAACGCTGCCGCCCGTTGCTCGTGCAAGGCGCGGAACCTGTCGACCAAGGAGTTAGCAAGCTCGGGTGGCGCGGCGGCTTCCAGCCGGCTGAGGAAATCCCGGAGCACGTCATGAAGCAT
>JALZOM010000083.1 GCA_030913945.1 Actinomycetota bacterium | reverse complement strand
AAGGCGGGGACCGCCCAGAAGATGGTTCTGAACATGATCTCGACTGCAACGATGGTATCCCTCGGAAAGACCTACGGCGGGCTCATGGTCGACGTGCAGCCGCGCAACCAGAAACTGCGGGCGCGCGCCCTAATGGTGGTGGTTCAAGCCACCGGCGCCATGCAGGACGAGGCAGCAGCGGCATTAGATGGCGCGGGCGACGACGCAAAGATCGCGATCGTCACCCTGTCGACGAAGTGCGCACCCGCGCACGCCCGGGAAGTCCTGGCGCGCGCCGGTGGCTCGGTACGCCGAGCACTCGAACTCAGTAAGTGAGGCCGAACCCGTACGGGTACAAGATCTGCGAAGGATCGTCGGCCCTGGGGATGTCGACCGGTAACAGACCCGACGGCGACTCCTCTCCGAACATGACCTCGGTCACCGAGTTGAGCGACACTTCCTTGTAGCCATAAGTCGCCACGTACGTCGGAGCGCTGTCGAAGTAGGCGATGTCGTACGGATCGCGGACCGCGACGACCACTACCGGGGTGCCCGTTGCAAGTAGATCCTTGACCAGTTGCTGCTGGCCCGAGGCAGCCCACGCCCGCTGGGTCGTCACCACGATGAGATCGGAACCCTCAGACCGCGTGACCGCTGCTTGCCGTTGGGCCACGGAGGGATTCGCACCGGTCTCATAAACGCTCGTCGCCGGTCCCCGTTCGGATATATGCGAGGCAAGCCTCGAGGTCGTAGTCACGCCCCAACCGGTGACGAAGACATCGTCGTATGCGTCCGGCTCGAGGGGTAACCTGTCTTCATCGTTCTTCACTACGGTGACGGTGCGATCGGTGATCGCGTCCGCCGCCTGGTAGTTCGCCGGGGTCCCGACGACCGAAGTCACCTGCGATTCGTCCACGTAGGGATCCTCGATCAACCCAAGTCGCTGCTTCAACGTGAGGATCCGTTGGACCGAATGGTTGATGCGTCCCACGCCGATCTCGCCACTGCGCACCGCATCGAGCACGGAGTTGAACGCGATGTCGAGCTCCGGGGGCATGAGGAGGATGTCCACACCAGCCTTGATGGCTTCAACCGGAACACGGGCGTCGCCGAACATCTCCCGAACACCCTGCATGCCGAGCGCGTCGGTGATGACGACGCCGTTGTAGCCCATCTCCTTGCGGAGCAAACCGGTCATAATCGGTTTGGACAGTGTCGCCGGACGCCCGGAAGCGTCCAGAGCGGGCACGACGATGTGTGCAGTCATGATGGCGTCGATGCCCTGGGCGATGGCCGCGCGGAATGGCGGCAGATCTATCTGGTCCAATTCGGAGCGCGAGTGAGAGATGACCGGCAGGCCGGTGTGGCTGTCGGTATTCGTGTCGCCGTGACCTGGGAAGTGCTTGGCCGTCGCCGCGACGTGCTGCTCGTACCCCTGGGTCTGAGCGACCGTGAGGTCGGATACCAGAGTCGGTCTCGACGAGAAGGAGCGCACGCCGATCACCGGATTCTGCGCGTTCACATTCACATCCGCGACCGGGGCAAGATCCTGGTTGATGCCGATGGCCGCAAGCTCGCGCCCGGTGATCTCGGCCGCCGAGCGTGCAAGCTGTGGATCCCGAGCCGCGCCCAGGGCCATGTTCCCTGGGAACTGGGTTGCCGGCTCCAGCACGCGCGCGACGATCCCACCCTCCTGGTCTGTGGAGACGAGTGCAGGAACCTCCGAACCCGAACTCGTCGCCACACGCTGGACCCCGTTGGACAAACCTGCGATCTGCTGCGGGTTGTTCACGTTGTTGGACCAGGCGAAGTAGATGACCCCGCCCAGGTGGTACTTCTCGATCAATTGCTGCGTGTTGTCGACGCCATACTCGGCGCGATTGGCCGCGACCATCGCGGGGTCGGGATCGTCGACTCTCTGGCCGTACCCGAAGGTCATGAACATCTGGCCGACCTTTTCCCTCAGGGTCATGCCGTCGATCGTCCGTTTCACCCAGTTCGACGGCGGTGGCGCCGCCCCCGCGGCCGGAATCGTGAGCGCAGCGAGTAGCACTGCCGTCACCGCCCAAGCGGTCACAACGCGTCGGGTTACGAGCATGGGAGTCCCCCCTAGCCGGCAGCGAGCCGGTACAGTGGTCTAGACCACGAAGCTTCATACTGGTATAGACCACCTGGTCAAAGCGGTCAAATTCGGTCAAGGAGGGCGCGTGAAGCTCGGCGTGGCGTCGGCCGTGGTCGGGGGCCGAAGGGTTTACGGCGACGTCGAGATCGCCGACGGTGCGGTGACCGCCGTAGGGGTTACGCCTCCAGGCCGCAAGGGGATCGCGACGGCCGGCTTCGTCGACCTGCAGGTCAACGGATTCGGCGGGGTGGATTTCCTCGACACCGACGAAGCGGGATACGAGAAGGCGGGGCGGGCGCTTGCCCGGACCGGCGTCACCGCTTACCAGCCCACGTTCATCACGTCGCCCGAGAGCGATGTCCTCGCCGCCCTCGACGTTGCTGCGCAACTTCCCGAGGCTCCGGGGGGGCCGCGCATCCTCGGGGTCCACCTCGAAGGACCATTCATCAGCCCGAAATGGCCCGGCGCCCACAATCCCGACAACATCATTCCGCCCGGCCTGGAACTGGCCCAGCGACTCTGTGAGCGGGGGCCGGTCACCTACATGACCATCGCTCCAGAAGGCGACGGGGCCCTCGACCTACTCGACTGGCTCCGGAGCCGCGGGATCGTCGTATCGCTGGGACACTGTGACGCCGATGCGACCATCGCGCACGCAGCCTTCGACCGAGGCGCGCGCGCCATCACACACATCTTCAACGCGCAGCGCCGCTGGTCGGCGCGCGATCCGGGAGTCGCAGGGGTCGCGCTCGCCCGCAATGATGTCGTCGTAACGGCGATCGCAGACTTCGTTCATCTGGGGCGTGAAACGGTCATGGCGACCTGGCGCGCAACGCAGGGTCGCTTCGTCGTCGTCACGGACGCGATCATGGCCGCCGGTCTTCCCAGCGGCTCATATACGCTCGGCGACCGCAGCGTCGTCGTCGAGGACGGCGCCGCTCGCCTGCCCGACGGCACTCTCGCGGGAAGCGTCGCGACGATGGACGGCGCACTCAGGAACCTGGTGTCGCTGGGGATCCCCCTGGAGGACGCCGTGCTGGCGATGACCACCGTGCCGGCCGGAGCGATCGAGAGGCCGGAGCTTGGCCATCTCGAACCAGGCAGCCCTGCGGATGTGGTCGTCCTGGATGACTCGTTGAACGTCATCCGCACTCTGGTCGATGGACGCGAGGCATTCGTCTCGTGATCCTGACGTGTCGTGCGTTGCTGTTCGACATGGACGGGGTCCTAATCGACTCAACGGCTCATGTAGACCGCGTATGGCGCAGATGGGCGCAGGAGCGAGAGGTCGACCCGGAGGCCGTTCTCGCGATCGCGCATGGGAGACGGACGGTTGAGGTACTCGAGACCGTTGCACCCCACCTGGCGACCGCGGAAGAGGTTGCCCTGCTCGAAGGTCGCGACGAGCAGGACCACGCCGGCATAGGGCCTGTGCCCGGCGCAGCGGCACTCCTCGAAAGGCTTCCCGCGGGACGCTATGCCGTCGTAACCTCCGCCCCCAGCCAGCTGGCGAGAGCGCGGTTCGCCGACGCCGGCTTGCCCGATCCTCCGGCCCTCGTATCGGCGGACGACGTCGCTCAAGGGAAGCCGGCGCCTGAATGCTACCTGGCAGGAGCGACTCTCTTGGGCGTGGCTCCGGCCGGTTGCGTCGTGTTCGAGGACGCGCCACCCGGCATCGCTGCGGGAAACGCGGCCGGCATGCGGGTCGTCGGCGTGGCAACCACCTACGACGCCGATGATCTCAGCGACACGCACGCTGTTGTGAAAGATCTGTCCGACGTGTATATCGAAGTGGTTGGGGAAGAGCTACGAATGGAGCTGACGGAGGGGGTCTAACCGGGATCCGGGCGATCCGCTCCTGTGGAGGGGTCGGCGGCGACATCCCGACTGAGCGACCGAAGCATGACTTCACTTGCGCAGACGGATCCGAGCTGATCGTGTTCACCGAAGCCTTCGGCCCGACGACCGGAGCGGACGGGTCGTCGAGGTTCGTCCCGCGCGAGGGGGCGCGATCCCGCCCGGAGGTCTGGTGCTGGCGGCGACCGGCGACACCGCCTCCCAGCTCCTGGAGACGCAACCGGGGGAACGGGCACGTGTGCGGGCGACGGTCTCCGAGAACAAGAAGAAGATAGGCCTCTCGAAGGGGCTCGGGATCGTGAACGGAGGGCCGCGCCTGCTGAGAGGGGGACGGCCCGACATCACGGCATACCGGGAAGGCTTCGTGTGGCTCGAAGATCCCGCCTTCTGGTACCGGTTCGGCGCCTTCCGCCACCCACGCACCATGGCCGGCGTTACGATGGGGGGAAGATCCTGCTGGTCGCTATCGATGGGCGCTGGTTCGACTACAGCGTTGGTGCCAGCTTCAAAGAAGAAGCCGGGGTCATGCGGGCGCTCGGGGCCGTCGGGGCCGTAAACCTGGACGGAGGCGCTTCCACGACGCTCGTTATCGATGGGGAGCTCGTCAACCGTCCTTCCGACGTCACCGGTGAACAGCCTATCGGCGATGCGCTATTGCTATTCGACTGACAACAAAGGGTCGCCCGCCTTTACCTGGTCGCCCGCGATCACCTTCGGCGCCTGACCTGAGATAACGACTACCGGCGAGATCATGTCGATCCCCTTGTTCGTCAATGCGTCGAGGTCGACCGTCACGATACGATCGCCGGCTTCGACCTCATCCCCCTCGGTCGCGTGGATGGAGAAACCTTCGCCCTTCTGGTGAACCGTGTCGATCCCGAGGTGCACGAGCACCTGCAGGCCCGCCTCGTTCTCGACGGCAAACCCATGCCCGCCTTCGAAGAGTTTCTCGATGCGCCCTTTCATGGGCGCAACAACTTTTCCGTCGGCCGGTCGCACAGCCGCGCCGTCACCCATAACGCGCTCGGAGAAGACCTCGTCCGGCACCTCATCGAGGGACACGACGCTTCCAGTCAACGGGCTCATGACATCGGTCACTTGCCCTCCATGACCCGTCGCATCTCCGCCTCGATGTTGTCGCTCTGCGTCCCCATGACCACCTGGATCGCGCTGCCTATCTTCATCACGCCGTGTGCGCCGGCCTTCTTCAAAGCCGGCTCGTCAAGCTTGGACTTGTCGTGCAACTCCACTCGTATCCGAGTGATGCAAGGCTCCATGCTCTTGATGTTGTCCCCGCCTCCGAGAGCCGCAAGCACCTGTTCTGCCTTTTCCTGAAAGCTCATTCCCACTCTCCTTCTCTCCGCGAGGCTCGCCCCCGCACGGCCATCCTCGACCACGTATGACGTATTCCCCGTATGGCCACAGAGTACGCGTAGATGTTTTCCGGGGACGCCACACCCGAGATCCATGAGTCGCCGATGTGATGCACATCCACACCGATCCTCTTGGCTGCGAGTGCAAGCGTGCGGATGGTGCCCGGGTCCGCTCCTTCTTGAGAGGTGCCGATCGTGCCGACCACCAACGCATCATGGTCGTGGGCGGCGCGGGCCATCTGTTGGGCACCGGCTTCGGTCACACCCGAGACCGTGCCGGGCACGGGAACCAAAAGACCCTGGGCGCCGACGTCCAGAAGCGGTCGCACAGCAGCGGCATCGATGATCTCCTCCCCTCCCGCGGCGTGCATCTTGCCCGCGAAGGTCACCACCTCGGGGGCCGCCTTCCGAAACGTCTCCGTTGCGGTTGCGAGGTGGGTCATCGTCGCCCCCCGGCCCGGGTTCGCCGTGATGAAAACGAAGGACGCCCCGGAGTCTTGCGCCGCCCTCGCGTTGTCCTCGGTGGCGCGGTATTCGGGAGGGACGGAAGACATGTCCGGCTCAAGGTTGAGTCCGACGGGTCGTCCGATCAACTCGCTCAGCCTGTAGAAACCTTCGCCGTCGAGACCGGTTACCCCGACCGCCCCCGGGTTGACCATGTTCAAGCAGATCAGATCGGCGCCGAAGGCCGCTACCAGTTCGAGGTTGGATGCCGGCGGCGCGACCTGAGGTCGAGGTGCAACGATCTCGGCGAGGGTTGTGCGACCTTCGGACATATTGATGGCACTGATGAGGTCCTCGCCGCGCAATGCGGCGAGCTCGGTGCCGAAGAGGTCGAGCAACCGCGTCATCCGAGCGCGTCCTCCGCGGCACGGCGCGCTCCGGCCGCGTCGGGGGCTTGGAGGGCCGCGTCTGCGGCCGCCCTGCAGCCGTCCATCGTGGACTCGGACAAAGACACACGCATCTCGAGGACCGCTTCGGGGCCCATGGAGAGCTCTTCGACGCCGAGGCCCGTCGCGACCATCGCCCACAACGGGTCGGCGGCCGCTTCCCCACACACACCCACCCAGGCGCGATCGTCCGCTGCATCACAAACGGTCTTTACAGCGCGCAACAGAGCCGGTGCAAAGTGATCCTGAAAGGATCCGAGGCGGCCGTTCTGCCGATCGGCCGCGAACAGATACTGGGTCAGATCGTTGGTGCCGATCGAGAGGAAGTCGCACACCTCGGCGATCTCCTCCGCCATGAAGACTGCGGCGGGCACTTCCACCATGACCCCCACCTCGGCCTCCATCTCGACGCGTCCGACTCGCTCGACGAACCACCGAGCCTCCTCGGAAGTCGCCACCATCGGGGCCATGATGGCGATCCGGTCGCCGGTCGACGCCGCGTCTGCGATGGCGGCTAGTTGATCGTCGAGCAACTCGGGTTGGTCGCGCGCGAGTCTCACCCCGCGCACGCCCATGGCGGGGTTCTCCTCGGAGGGCAGGTTCAGAAAGGGCACCGGTTTATCGGCGCCGAAGTCGAAGGTCCGGATCACCAAGCGCTTGCCATCCAGCAGTCCGAGAAGGGAGCGCACGGCCTCGCTCTGCTCGGCGCGCGAGGGAGCGTTCGTCCGGTCGAGATACAAGAGCTCGGTCCGAAACAGACCGACTCCCTCTGCCCCGGCCTCGAGCCCGGCCTTCAGCTCGACCTCCGTCGCAACGTTGACGGCGACCTCGATCCGATGGCCGTCGCGTGTTCGAGTGTCTCCCTCGAGCGAGGCTGCGCGCTCGATCAGGTGTCGACGGCGATCTTCGGCGCGGGAGGCCCGGTCCTCGATCTCGGAGCGGGTCTTCTCGTCGGGTTGTACGAAGACTTGCCCCGAATCTCCATCGACGGCGATCTCGTCGCTCGGATCCACTTCGACCTCGCCCAGTCCCACGACCGCGGGGATGCCGAGTGCGCGGGCCACGATCGCGGTGTGACTGGTGCGGCTGCCCTGAGCCGTCGCGATGCCCGCCACCAGATCTCTGTTGAGCTCGCCTACATCGGCCGGAGGCAACTCGTCAGCCACAACCACGGACCGTTGAGACATCTGAGAAAACGTGTCGTCTGCCCCAACTAGCCGTCGAGCGATACGCTCGCAAACGTCGCGCACGTCGCTCGCCCGGGCCGCCATGTACTCACTCTCGGACGACTGCAACGCCTCGGCGTAGGTCTCGCCCGCGTCGACGACGGCGCGCGCTGCAGGCGTTCGCTCCTTGCGCACGGCTTCGGCAGCAACGTCGATCATCTCAGGATCGCGCGCCATCATGGCCTGGGCCTCGAGAACCTCGGCGAGCTCGCCTTCAGCCTTCGCCGCTCTCGCATCGAGATCGGAAGCCACCTGCTCGGCAAAGTCCCGAAGTCGCTCGATCTCGCCATCCGGATCTTCGACGGGTTCTGCTGGCAGGTCGAGCGCAGCACGAGAGAAGATCCATGCGGGTGCGACCGCGACGCCCGGTGAACCCGGCGTGCCTTGTAGCGTCCTCACAACGATCCGACGAGCTCCACGAGATCGCTCAGAGCCTCTTCGGCGCCATCCCCGTCCGTCCTGATGGTGACGGCATCGCCCTTGGTCACGTCGAGCTTCAGCACGGACATGATCGACTTCGCATTGGCCTCGTTGCCATCTTTCACAAGCTTGATGTCGCAGTCGAAAGATGCGGCCTTCTTGGCGAAGACCGCGGCCGGCCGTGCGTGCAGTCCGACCTCGTTATCGAGAGTGACCTCTTGTTCGGGCATGAAGCGCTCCTTACGTGGTGGCGGTGACTTTACTCAAGCCTTCAGGCTTGTCGGGGTCGAGTCCTTTGCGCAGGGCAAGTTGCAGTGCAACCTGTTGGGCTCGCACCGCCGCTGGGATGGGGGCGAGCGCCTCGGGGCAGTCCGGCGGAAGGGGAAGATCCGCGCCGTCGCCGGCGTGAGCCTGCATCACGTGAGCTTTCGGCTCCGATCTCAGCCACGCGATGAGTTCGTCCATGTCGGGCGCCGCGGGTCCGGGCACGTTGAAGGTGAGCACCGGGAAATCTCGCTCGACGACCGCGATGGGACCGTGTCGTAGGTCCGCAGCCGAGTAGCCCTCGGCCAGTATCGAAGTTGTTTCCTTGAGCTTGAGCGCGGCCTCCAGCGCGACGGAGAACATGTAGCCTCGGCCGACCGCTATGAGCCCCTCGGCGTAGTGGAGCTCGGTGGCGACCCGCTCTGCAGAACCCGGATCGTCGAGCACCCACTGGACCCAACCGCTCGCCCCGCCCATGCGATCGCGCAGCTCTCCCGGACCGAGGGCCTGAGCGATGAGCGCGAACGCGAGCAGGGAGGCGCTGAAGGTCTTCGTAGCCGGTACGGCCTTCTCTTCGCCGGCCGCCAGATCGATCGTGACGTCCGCCACTGCGGCGAGTGGGCTTTCGGGTGTGTTGGTGACCGCGATAGAGCGCGCACCGGCCGCCCGCATCTTCTCCGTCATCGTGACGATCTCGGGGGTTCTACCGGACTGGCTCACCGCGATGGCCAGCCAGTCCGTGAGGTCGGTAGGCGACTGGTAAAGCGTTTGGATGCTTGGAGCCGCCAGCGCGACCGGCCGGCGCGACGCGATCTCTATCGCATAGCGGCCGTAGATCGCGGCATAGTCCGACGATCCCCGCGCGACGAGGATGATCCCTGCCAGCGCTCCCGGGGTGACGCCCCGCACAGCCGCCTCGATCTCGCCCGCGCGACCGGCGAGTCGAGCCAGCACATCGGGCTGCTCGGCCATCTCGGCCGCCATGAATGAGTCGGACACGGCTCCCCTAGTGGTCTAGACCGGTCACAAATCTAGCACCGTGCCCTTGGAGCGAAGAGGCGAGGAGGACGATGACGGCATCGGGCGCGTCCCGACGGTCGGTGACGAGCTGCCTAGATCAGAGCCCTTATGTCGTTCACGAGGGCCAAGGCCCCCAGCGCTCCAAACGCACCCATCACAGCACGACCAGCCCACGAGACCTGGACACTCTCCCAAACTTCCCCCAGCCATGCGTTCCGTGCAGCCATCCATCGACCAAGGAACGTCGCTCCGAGCGGCACGATCACGACAATCAGCGCCAGAGGGAACAGCAACAAGATCAAGGGAGCCGCGGCGACACGCAATCCCTTCCGCTGAAACCATGAATCAGGATCATCGGTTCGATCGACCAGTAGAGGGATCAGGGCTCCGAACAACCCAGGGATCATGATGAACAAGCCCACTGCCAGCCACAGAGGTCCCAGAGCGGTGAAGTCAACACCATCCGCGTGGATGATCGCGGACCCCACCACCATTGCCGCTCCTAGCCCACACAGCGCCGATCGCACTAACCGATGTCTGGGAAGCCAGCGGCGGATCGCCAGATAGATCAGACCGCCGAGGGCGCCGATCAGTGCCCCAAGAGAAACAAGGTTGAGAGTGGCGGCGAGGTCGAAGCGGCCGATCTCGAAACCGTCATCCGATTGCAATCCGCGGACAGAGTCCGATGAAGTGATGAACAGCAGTCTCATCGCAGCGCGTCCGCCCAGCCCTCCGATCGCAAGACCAAGGATCACCCCGTGGACGGTCGCGGCCGAAAGGGACCGAACCAGCGGCTCGAACGGGTCGGCTCGGGTCTCGTGGATGAGACCTTGGGGGGGGAACCCCCACCCGTTGCCGGTCGATCGAGTGTCGAGCTAGCACCGACCGTCAAACGGTAAGGAACAGCCGCTGCACCGAATACCAGTACCAGGGCGACGAGAAGAAACACTGGTCCCATACCTCGAGCCTAGCTTCCCGAGCGTTGCAGCATCGGGATCCGGATCCCTCTGCGTGAATCAACGAATGCTCCTTGACCCAAGCGACGGGCGTCGCCAACACTTGGACAACAAAGTGGCCTTGTCATCGCCGGCGGATGCCGACTAGCCTGTTGCCCCATGAGTCCTCGCCTAGGCGGCCTTGCAGCGGCCCTTGGAGGTGCATGCTGGATAGTGAAATCCGGCGCCGTCCTCGCCACCGGCAACCAGCCGCCCGTGCTGTTCGGTGTCGCGCCCTTGTTCTTTGCGGCGGGAGTGATCGGACTGCGCGAGCGGCTCTCGAAAAGAGGCGGCGTCCTCGGCCTCGCCGCTCTCCTTTTGGCAATACTGGGTGCGGTGGCCACGGTCGGCTCATTGATCACGACTGGTGGCGGCACAGAGACGACGAGTGAAGAGGACTTTTCGCCGCTTATCTTCGTCGGGTTCTTTGCCACCCTGATCGCTCTGCTGCTCGTCGGCCTTCCGACATGGCGCGGCAAGGCGCTCCGCCCAAACTGGCACATGCTGCCGGTTGGTCTCACGATCAGCTTCATTCCGCTGATGATCGCAGGCGGACTGCTCGAATCGATCCACGAACGCCTTCTCGAGATTCCGCTACTGATCCTCGGCGTTGGTTGGGTGTTGCTCGGATACGCGATCGCCGAACATGGGCACAGAGGCGGCGAAAGCTTCCCACCTGTCTAGGCCCCAGAGCCCGGGCTTCACAAGCTACTACGCCACTAGTAGCAACCCCCCGAGTGTGGGAGGCTGAGGACATCGAGACGGGCGGGAGAGACATCTGATGTCCAGGCGCAGCGGCATCGTCCTCATGACGGCGGTCTTGCTTGCCGCCGTCGCCCTCGCGCTGCCCGATGGCATCGCCCTATCGGGCCGCGCTGACCCTCGCGTCGTGGTTCCTCGACTCCCGGTCGCGTTCTACGTGCTCCTGGTCCTACTCGTCGCGATGGGGATCGTAGCGTCGATCTCGGTCGGCTTCGAGCGACAAGAGCGGCCCCGGCGCACTCGGGGGCTTCGATTCATCTCGGGCCTCCTCGTCGCGCTCGCGCTGTGGGCGGCGTTCCCCTCGATCCAGGAGGGCGTAAGCAAACTCATCGATGCGATCGACTTCAGCGCCGGCGATGGTGAGGCGCCGCCCTCCGACGAGGATGCCAACGAGTCGAACCAAGCCCTAGCGAACGACCTGTCATCTGTCCTGGGCGCGGTTCTCACGCTTCTCCTCGCCATCGTCGTCCTGGGCGTCGGATCCACCCTTTTCTGGATGTTCAGGTCACAGCGGATCCCCGACGAGAACGCAGATGCGATTCCCCTCCAAGAAGCGGTGGATGCCGGCCGCGTCGACCTCGAGGGCATCACCGATCCACGGGAGGCCGTCATCGCGTGTTACTCGCAGATGCGTAGGGCCGCGCTATCCGCGGGGACGGAGGTCGTCGCCTCCGACACCCCGATCGAGGCGCTGGCGCGCCTGCTGCAGCATCATCGCGCTTCGGAGAGAAGCTCGACCCGTTTGACGGAGTTGTTCGAGAGGGCTCGCTTCAGCCCGCATCAGATCGACGAGAACATGCGTCTGGCCGCGCTCGATGCTCTCGAAAAAGTGCGCGCCGAGATGGAAAGGCGGTAGCCCATGTGGCAAACGCGCATCGAGTTCGCGCTTCTCACCATCGTTACCGGTGTGCTCGCGCTTACATTTCCGGATCGGGTCGGACTGGTGGTGTGGGTCTGGGCGTTGCTGGCGTTCCTTTACGCAGGCGTCGCCGTCGCACGCAGGGTGCGGTCTCTCTCGGATCCGTGGAGTTCCTCGTTCGAAGAGGCGATGCGCGTGAGTCCGGCTCGCTCAGAGCGCCCCACAGACTTGCAGCGCCTCGAGCGAACGATCGGAGTGGGAGTGTTCGAGCCGCGTGAGTTCGACCTAAGGGTGCGACCCTTGCTGAGAGGACTGATCGAGCATCGACAGGCGCGCAGCTCATCCGACCTGAGCCCCTACCTGGGCGCCCTTGCCGGCCCGCAACCCGCGGATGAGATCTTCGAAGGAAACATCGCCATCTCGGATATAGCGACTGCGCTCGATGAGATCGAAGGGTCGCGATGACTACCGTCGAACAGACGGTCGAGCGCAGCGGCCGACTCCTCGACGAGATCGAAAGGGTCATCGTCGGTAAACGAGAAGTGCTGGAGCTCATCCTGATCGGCATCCTGGCGCGCGGCCACATCCTCCTCGAGGACTTCCCCGGTCTTGCCAAGACGTTGATCGCCCGATCCTTCGCCGAGGTGCTCGGGATGGAGTTCAATCGCATCCAGTTCACGCCGGATCTTCTCCCCGCCGACATAACCGGGTCGTCGATCTACGACCAGCGCGAGGGGCGATTCGAATTCCGCAAGGGCCCCCTCTTCACGAACCTCGTTCTCGGCGATGAGATCAACCGCGCCCCGCCGAAGACCCAGGCGGCCCTCCTCGAGGCGATGCAAGAAAATCAAGTGACGGTCGAGGACGTGACTTATCCGCTCGCCGAACCCTTCGTCGTCATCGCGACAGAGAACCCGATCGAGTACGAGGGCACTTATCCCCTTCCCGAAGCTCAGCTCGATCGCTTCCTTCTGCGTGCCGGCATCGGGTACCCAGACCGCGACCAGGAATGGGAGATCCTGCGCCGCCGCGTCGAACGAAAGGCAGAGGGAGCCCATCTCGACAAGATCGTGGACGCGGGAGAACTGGTGGAGATGCAGCAGAGCGTCGAGGACGTGCATCTCTCCGAGAGCATCGGCTACTACATCGTCGACCTGGTGACCGCGACGCGAGCGCACCCCGACGTTCAGGTTGGAGCCAGTCCGCGTGGAGGACTGGGTCTCATGAAGGCAGCCCGCGCCAGAGCGCTGCTGTCGGATCGGGACTTCGTCACGCCGGACGACGTCAAGGCCGTCGCCGAGGCAACGCTCGCACATAGGCTCACGCTTCGTCCCGAGATGTGGGTGAAACGCGTAGGCGGCAAGGAGGTCGTGGCTTCGGTGCTCGGGACGGTCCCAACTCCTCCTCCCGAACCGGGATGAACCGGCGGACCGCCAAGCTAGATGCCTGCTTCGCGGGGGCGGTCGTCTCTCTGTTCGCAGCGCTCGCCCTCGGTCGGGTCGAACTCGTCGCTCTGGCGTGCCCTTTCGCCGTGGCTCTGGCATTCGCGTCGACAGACGTGGTACCAGATCTAACCGATCTGCACGCCCAGCTGTCCGAGCCTTCTCTGGTCGAGGGCGAAGAGACGACGCTGGTGGTCACAGCCGAGGCCACCACTGCGGGAGAGCTCGAACTCGGCATCCCACTCCCTCCCGGGTTGGAGGCCGTGATCGGCGACCGCCGGATCGCCCTATCGCTCTCGGAGGGTGACGCCGTGCGTCACGAGATGCGACTCGTGGCCAACCGGTGGGGCAACTACGAGCTCGGAACGATCGCACTGAGGGTCTCGGCCCCCGGGCACATGGTGGTGATGGATCGCGTCGTGCATAACGACATACGACTGAAGGTGTATCCGGCCTTCGACCGGATCCAGAGAGGCATCACGCCGGCGGACACTCATCTGTTCAGCGGAGACTACGTATCGCGCCTCATCGGAGACGCCATCGAGTTCGCCCAGGTACGGCCCTTCACCTATGGCGACAGCGTTCGCCGGGTCAACTGGCGCGTGACCTCGCGCCGCAACGAGCTCCACGTGAACCTGACGCACGCCGAGCGAGACGCAGACGTCCTGATTTTCCTGGACACGTTTACCGATGCGGCGGTCGCCGATCGCACGACGTTGGATAGGACCGTTCGGGGCGCGGCCGCCATCGCGCAACATCATCTCCGGCACAACGATCGCGTTGGCCTCATTGGGTTCGGAGCGATCAGCAGGTGGTTGACATCCTCTATGGACCGTACGCAGATCTACCGCATCGCGGACTTCCTGCTCGAGGTCCAGGAGCTCTTTAGTTACGCGTGGAAGGACATCAATCAGCTTCCGCCCGGCACCCTGCCGTCCGGCTCGATCGTTATCGCCCTGTCGCCGATGATCGACGAACGGTCGGTCGGCGCGCTCGCCGACATCAGCGCACGAGGTTTCACCCTGGTGGTCGTCGACACCCTCGACGAGGAGGCCGTCGTTCCGGGAGCGAACCGGGCAGAACAGACGGCGCACCGACTGTGGAGGATGCAGCGTGCGATGGCGCGCGACCGCTTCGCCCAACTGGGAGTAGTGGTCGTGGGTTGGGGAGCGGGCGAGGGGATCGAGGCCGCCCTGGCGCGAGCACCTCGCAGAAGAACGGGAGCCGTCAGGTGACGAGGTGGATCCGGGCGGCCTCGACGATGCTCGGCGCGGTGCCGCTCGTCTATCCGCTCGTGCTCGTGTGGGCGCCCGCGGTTGCCTGGCTCGCTGCCGCAGGGCTGCTGGCACTGACCGTCGCCATCGCCGCTCCCCGGCGCGTCGGAGCCAGAGCCTGGGTTTGGATCGTGGTGGCCGAGTACGGGATCGCACTCGGCCTCGTGCAGGACCGCGTCGATACCGGAGCCTTGATCCTGGCCCCGATCATCCTGATCGTGCTGGAGTGCTTGGACGTGCTGACTCTGATGGATGCGGGAACCGTCTGCACTCCCCGCTTCATCGTGGCCAGGGCCCGTCGCTTGGCAACGGTGATCGTCACCGGAGGCGGAGCAGGGGTAGTGATCATCCTCGCCGGCGGGATCGACGCCGGGAGTCATCCCGTTCTGATGGTGCTTGCGGTCGCGGCTGCCGTGGGCGTTCTCGGCGTGAGTGTGAAGGGTTGGACGCGCAGCACGGTCCATTAGAAGGAAACTCCTTCCATTGACGCCCTCCGCTGGGTTGGTCGAGCATGGGGTCGTCCGCGCCGATCCTGGAGGAACCCAATGCCGACGCAGGTGCTCGAAAGCGGGGGTCTGAAGGTCAGGCTCGAGCCAATCTCGGGGGGGCAGCACGAGATCGTCGAGGATCCCCAGGGGTTCCTGGCGAGATCGAGTCTCGGTGCGGAGCTCAGCGGCGCAAAGCACCGCGTCGTATCTTTCCAGACCGAGGACGACGAAGACACCGACGAGCCCGTCAACTTCGAGGCCACTGTCTACGACTACACGAACAGAAGAACCTTGGTCGCTTCTGGCAGCGTGGACGATCCCTCGGCGGCGTCCATAAACGAGACCAGCCGGCACCCGCACCCCGATCCAGACGAGCTTGCGGAGGCCGTCGACATCCTCAAACGCGACCCGGAGTTGGGCCCCGACATCGAATCGGGAGCGCTCGAGCCCTATCAGGCGATGCCTCCGTTGCTCAACAACACGCTTCCCGACGGAAGCGTCGAACGCACGGTCAACGTCGGCCTCTACTCCGCCCAGCGCGATGTGCGCCATCGATTCGCTGCCGTCAACATGGTCACCAGTCGAACGACCCTTGGGCCCACCGGCGCGCCGCACGAGCATCACAGAGACTGCGGAGTGCGCGGTGTCGACTCGTGCCCACCGACACGCGGGTCCGGAAAGGTGCGCGTCACCGTGATGAAGGGCTCTCAGGAACTGTGGAGCTTGGTGGTCGTCAAACCGGCGATCTCGTCAGGAGCGAACGGGTCGGGCGTTGAGCTCAGACGCGTTCGGTACCGAGGCGACAAGGTCCTTCACCGGGCGCACGTTCCCATCCTCAACGTCGAGTACGAGCGGACGGGCAACCTGGATGGCTGCGGCCCCTCCTATCGCGACTGGCAGAACGAGGAGGCCTGTTTCAAGGCCGAGGGGGACAACGTCCTGCCCGGTTATCGGGCCTGCACGGAGCCCGCCGAGACGATCTTCGAGAGCGGCCGGGATGGAGGCAACTTCCGCGGCGTCGCGTTCTACATCCGCAATCAGCAACTATTCCTGGTCAGCGAACTCGCTGCCGGCTGGTACCGCTACGCAAGCGAATGGCGTCTGCACGAAGACGGCACGATCCGGCCGCGCTTCGGCTTCAACGCCGTTCGCAACCCGTGCACGTGCAAACCTCACCACCACCACGCCTACTGGCGATTCGACTTCGACGTTGCCGAGAAGCCGGCGACCGTGCAGGAGTTCAACGATCCGCCACTCATGGGTGACCGCAACTGGCACGACATCGAACGCGAGACACGTCGTCGGAAGCGACCATCAAGCGAGCGCAAGTGGCGCGTGCGGAATACCGACGGGAAGGGTTACGAGCTCCGCCCGAGCGCCGGCGACGGTCAAGCGGACGATTTCGGAGTCGGGGACATGTGGGTCGTTAGAAAGCGGCCGGGTCAGATAGAGGACGGCTTCGGCCCGGACCGCGCTCGCATCGAACAGTTCGTCAACAATCAATCGGTGAAGGACGAACATCTGGTGGTTTGGTACGCGGGGCACTTCCGGCACTCGCCAACCGGCAACGGAGATCACATCGTGGGCCCGCGTCTGGAGCCGTTCAACTGGTAACGCCGCAGTGAGCCGGATAGCCCTGCATGTGGCGCGCGCTTCACCGATCCGCGGGCATCTCATCGGACCGCCAAGGCGCAGGGCTTCAGGGATAACGTTGCCCGGCGCGCCCCCGCCGGTACCAGGCTGCTACCAACAGCACGAGGGCCAGGATCCCCACGATGATCGGGTCGGAGTCTCGGCCCCCGCTTCCCTTGTCGATCACGTGCGCGAGCGCGTGCATCGCGCTCCCGATCCCCACTCCGGCAAGTGAGACGAACAAGACGTCAGAGG
>JALZOM010000072.1 GCA_030913945.1 Actinomycetota bacterium | reverse complement strand
GCGTAGCCTGTGGCCGACGACATCCAGATCATCAAGGAG
Organism: Actinomycetota bacterium; assembly: GCA_030913945.1. Lineage (GTDB taxonomy): Bacteria > Actinomycetota > CADDZG01 > CADDZG01 > WHSQ01 > JACCXF01. The sequence goes on along the minus strand of JALZOM010000072.1, from coordinate 5,416 downwards.
GCAGCGGTGACTGAAGCGATGCAGGAACGGTCGAACGCGACCTTCGCCTCGCGAGCCGTTGCCGCTACGAAGATCTACGGTTCTGGAGAGACCTCCGTCCGCGCCCTGGACGGCGTGACGGTGAGCTTCCCCTCGGGAGAGTTCACCGCGATCATGGGACCTTCGGGCTCCGGCAAATCCACCTTGTTGCATTGCCTGGCAGGTCTAGACGACCTCACCTCCGGCCAAGTCTTCATCGGTGACGTGGAGGTCACTGCCCTCGATGAAAAAGGAAAGACGCGCCTCCGGCGAGACCAAGTCGGGTTCATCTTCCAGTCGTACAACCTGGTACCGACGCTAACGGCGGAGGAGAACATCCGGCTCCCCCTCGACCTCGCCCGACGCGAGGCAGACGAAGAGTGGTTGGCGAAGATCGTCGACATAGTTGGTCTCGGGGATCGGCTAACCCATCGGCCGACTGAGCTCTCCGGCGGGCAGCAGCAGCGCGTGGCCGCGGCGCGCGCGATGGCCTCGAAACCCGACATAGTCTTCGCCGACGAGCCCACTGGAAACCTCGACTCGAGGCGCGGCTCCGAGATCCTAGAGTTCATGCGCACCGCGGTGAAGGACTTCGGCCAAACGATCGTGATGGTCACCCACGATCCGATCTCGGCCAGCTACTCGGACCGTGTGGTCCTCTTGGCCGATGGCCAGATCGTCGACGAGGTTCGCCAACCGACGGTGGAGCGCGTCCTCGACAAGCTCAAGTCCCTAGAGGGCTAGGCATGTTGAGGACGACGCTCAAGAACCTGATGGCGCACAAACTGCGCCTGGGCCTAACCGCGCTTGCCGTTGTGCTTGGCGTCGGATTCGTCGCGGGGACGTTCGTCCTGACGGACACGATGAGCCGGACGTTCGACGATCTCTTCACGGACGTCACAAAGGGCGTGGATGTCTATGTCCGCAGCGAGAGCTCGTTCGAGGCTCAGATCGGCGGAAGCAGGAAACCGATCCCCGACGACCTCGTGCTACGTGTCCGCGACGTCGACGGAGTTGCCATCGCCAGCGGGTCCGTGGACGGATACGCACAGTTCGTGGATCAAAGTGGCAAAGCGATCACCCCCAATGGGGCGCCCACGCTCGGGGTGAACTGGGTTCCCGAACCCCTTACGCCCCTTACGCTCAGGGACGGCGAGGCGCCCGTGGGATCGGACGAGGTCGTCGTGGATGCCGGCACCGCCGGCGACAACGGCTTCGAGGTGGGCGATCGCATCACGGTTCTCACTCAGGCCGGTGCCCGCGAGTTCACCGTCTCCGGGGTAGCCGGCTTCGGCGAGGCCGACAACCTCGCGGGGGCGACACTCGCGGCGTTCGCTACCGAAACGGCCCAGGAATTGTTCGACCGCAAGGGTCGCTTTGCATCGATCGAGATCGCCGCCGAGGACGGGGTGGCGACGGCAGAGCTGCAGACCCGCATCGAGGAAGTCCTGCCGCGGGGGGTCGAAGCCTCCAGCGGTGCCAGCGTCGCTCGCGAGCAGGCTCAGAGCATCCAGCAAGGATTGGGATTCTTCAACACCGCACTTCTCGTCTTCGCAGGAGTCGCTTTGTTCGTGGGCGCATTCATCATCTACAACACATTCTCGATCACCGTGGCTCAACGAATGCGCGAGTTCGGACTCCTGCGCGCACTTGGGGCCAACGACCGGCAGATCATGGGGTCTGTGCTGCTGGAGGCGTTGCTGGTGGGGGTAACGGCGTCTCTCGTAGGCCTGGGTGTTGGAGTCGCGATCGCCGTCCTGCTCCAGGTGCTCTTGGCAACCTTCGGGATCGAGCTTCCTTCAACGACGCTGCAACTCCAACCTCGTACGGTCATCGTGTCGTTACTCGTAGGGACGATCGTTACGGTCGTGTCCTCTGTGTTACCGGCGCGCAAGGCGTCGCGCGTCACTCCGATGGAGGCTCTACGTGACGCCAATCCCTCCAACGCCCGGTGGTCCGTCGCCAGGACTGTGACGGGAGCCCTTCTGACGGCGGCGGGTGTGGCCACTCTGATGTTCGGCCTGTTCGGCAACTCGTCACAGGGTCTATCGCTCGTCGGGCTCGGGGCCTTCACGACATTCATCGGCATCTCGGTGCTCACTCCCCTGTTCGCCGCGCCTCTGGCCCGAGTCATCGGCGCGCCCTTCAAGAAAGTGATGCACCTCCCCGGCAAGCTCGCCCAGCAGAACGCAGCGCGCAATCCACGCCGGACGGCTTCCACCGCAGCGGCGCTCATGATCGGCCTGGCCCTCGTGGGACTCGTCGGGATCTTCGCCGCGTCCCTCAAGGCGTCCACGAACAAGATCGTCGACGAATCCCTCAAGGCCGATTTCATGATCTCGAATGCATCGATCACTGCTCCCCCGGCCATCAGTCCCAAGCTCGGTGAGGAGATCGTCCGGCTCGACACCGTGCGATCCGTCGCTCCGGTGCGGCAGGCGCAGTTTCGTGACGATCAGAAGCGTTCCCTTTTCCTGGCGGCCACGGATCCCTCGACCTTCGGCGATGTCGCTGACCTCGAGGTAACCGAAGGTTCGATCGAGGCCCTGTCAGAAGGGGGGGTTCTTCTCTTCGGCCCCACGGCCGAGGACCTGGATCTCGCCGTTGGCGAGGATCTGGAGATGAGGTTCGCCGCCGCGGGTGCACGAGACATCCCGGTCGTCGGCTTGTACGAGAACAAATCGATGATTAACACCGACTATCTGATCTCACTGGACACCTACGACGAGGTATTCACCGAACCCGTGGATAGCACGGTACTCGTGACCAAGAGCGCGGACGCATCTCCAGCGGAGGCGCGCGCCGAGATCGAGAAGGTGACGGATGAGTTCCCCAACGTTGAGCTCCGGGACCAAACCGAGATCAAGGAACGATCAGCGTCCGACGTGGATCAACTTCTGGGCTTGGTCACCGCCCTGCTCGGTCTCGCCCTCGTGATCGCGCTTCTCGGCATCACCAATACGTTGGCGTTGTCTGTTTTCGAGCGGACGCGCGAGTTGGGTTTGTTGCGAGCTGTTGGTATGGCCCGCTCTCAGACGAAGTCCATGATCCGCTGGGAATCGGTCATCATCTCGTTGTTCGGCGCCTTGCTGGGGATCGCGGTCGGGATCTTCTTCGGCTGGGCTTTCGTCGCCGCCCTGAACGACCAGGGGATAACCGAATTCGCGATCCCGTTCGGGCAGCTCATCATCTACATCCTGTTCGCGGGGGTCGCGGGGATCGTCGCTGCCATCCCTCCCGCTCGCCGCGCCGCTCGCCTAAACGTTCTAGAGGCGATAGCAACGGAGTAACGGTGCTAGGTGAACGCTTTCGTGCGTGACCTACCGCTCGATGGTTCCCAGTGCTTCGTCGATGGCCCGGACCGTATCGTCGTCGAGTTGAACGCCCGACGCGCCCGCGTTGTCTTCGACCTGCTCCGGCTTGCTAGCGCCGATGATGGCCGAGGACACGTTCGGTTCGCGCAACACCCAAGCAAGAGCCAGTTGCGCCATGGAGATCCCCAGGCCCGCGGCGATTGGCTTCAATCGCTGCACGGCCTCGAGCGTGTCGCCCTCGAAGAAGTGCTGGATGTCTCCGCCCATCTCCGGACTGGTGGCACGGGAGCCCTCGGGTGGATCCTGCCCCGGCTGATACTTGCCTGTTAGAACTCCCTGACCGAGGGGCGACCACACGATCTGGCCGATCCCATTCGACGCACACACCGGGATCACCGATTCCTCTGGGGCTCGCCACAGCATCGAATACTGCGGCTGGCTCGAAACGAACTTCTCCACACCGGGCAGGCTCAGAGCGTCCTGGATCTGCTCGGCGGACCACTCGCTGAACCCGATGTAGCGCGCCTTGCCTTGCTGCACCACCTGGCTCAGGGCCGACATCGTTTCCTCGAGGGGGACGTCCTCGTCGAAGCGATGACATTGATAGAGGTCGACATAGTCGGTTCGGAGGCGCCGCAGCGATGTGTCGATCTGCTTACGGATCTGGGGTGCCGACAGCCCCTCATCCTCGTCCGACATCGGGAAGTACACCTTCGTCGCCAAGATGTAAGAGTCACGTTCGCGGCGCGAAAGCGACTCCCCGAGGAACGACTCTGCCGCTCCTCGCCCGTACACGTTAGCGGTGTCGATGAAGTTGATGCCGAGGTCGAAGGCCTTGTTCACACACGCCTCTGCGCGCTCGCGTTCCACCCCCACCCCGTAGGTCAACCACGACCCAAGGCTGATCTCGGAAACCTCGAGATCGCTGTCACCCAGGCGTCGAAATTCCATCCATCACTCCGATCGTTGCAGACCGCCTTGCAGGCCGTCATCCTTCACCGGGCCGCACAACCTTCTAGTGCGTACCCAGGCTTTCAAGCGCGCTCCCAATCATCCCCGGCGCGGAGCGGCCGGGAGACCATGTGGTCCCCCGCCCTGATGTTGCGATATTTCTACGCCATTTGCCGCTCGTGCTTGCCTTCCGCGGATTCCTCTATCGCCTTGGCGCAGAACGCGTCGAGGTCGTCGGGGTTGCGGCTCGTTACGAGTCCTTCGTCGACCCACGTTCCCCAGCGTTACTGATGTCCGTTTGTAGGGTCGGCCAGGACGTGAGCGTGCGGCCCTGCACCACTCCCGCTTCAACGAGGGTCCACGGCCCGTGACAGATTGCTGCCACCGGCTTCCGCTGGTTGAAGAACTCACGAGTGAACTTCACCGCATCGTCGTTGCCACGCAAGAAGTCAGGGTTCGCCACCCCGCCCGGCAACACAAGCCCATCGAAATCGTTGGGCGTTGGCGTTCGTCACCGTCCGGTCCACCGAGAATCGGTCGCCCTTGTCCATGTGATTGACTCCCTGGATCTCGCCCTCTTCGAGCGATACCAGCTCGACCTCGGCGCCGGCTCTCTTGATCTGATCCCACGGCTTCGTCAGCTCGATCTGCTCGACGCCGTCCGTTGCCAGGAACGCGATCCGTTTCCCACTCAGTTCGTTGGCCAACGGAACCTCCCTAAGTTGTGTTCCGATGGCCTACCCGTTGCGTCGCGCGAGAGCACGGGCTCAACCTGCGCGCTCCGCCTCGCCCGCCCCTTCGCACCTTGACCCATCGATGAGTGGCGCCCTTCACGAGATCAGGTCCCGCATCGTTGTCGCCCTCGGTAGCGCCGCGCAGAGGTTTCGTCAGAAGCTTGACTATCGAACGTATGTTCGATAGTGTGAACGGGTCCGAAAGAGGATCGGGTCCGACAGGAACCGTTCGACGGGAACCGCCTCGTAGCAGGACGAAGTGTTGGATGACAGATCTCGACGAGTGCCGCGCAGGACGGAAGTGCTTTAGGTGACGAAGCTTGACGACCGCCGCGCAGGTGCAGTCCTGGAACAACTCGACTCGCTGTTCGTCGCGCTGTGCGTGACCCAGCGGCGCTT
>JALZOM010000005.1 GCA_030913945.1 Actinomycetota bacterium | reverse complement strand
GGCATCGTGCAGCCGATGCAGATGCCACCCATCTGCATGCAACCGCCGGTTCCGTTCAGGATGCCGCGTTCGGCGATGTTGCACTGAACCACCGGACCCCAGCAACCGAGCTCGACGAGACACTCCTTGTCGCCGTAGGCCTTCGCGAAAACGCCCTCTTCGTAGTAGCCGGCCCGCGGGCAGTGACGGTGAACGGTCTCGCCGAACAACCATGCGGGCCGACCGAGCTCGTCGAACTCCGGCAGAGGCGCGAGGCCCTGAAGGAACAGAATGACTGCCGCCGCCGTCTCCATGTAGTTGTCGCCGATCGGAGAGCAGCCGGGGACGTTCACGACCGGAACGCCGAAGGCGCTGCGGTAGTCCTTGCCGAGGTAATCCATGATGCCCATCGAGCCGGTCGGGTTACCTTCCGCCGCGGGGATCCCGCCCCACGTCGCGCAGGTGCCGATCGCGACGACCGCCGCCGCCTTCGGTGCGATCCGTCTGAGCCATTCGGCCGAGGTGATCGTGCGACCGGTCTCGGGATCCTCGCCCAACCCCATGAAGTAGCCGTCGCCCGAACGGGTCTCATCGAACATCGACCCTTCCCACGTGACGATGAATGGAGCGTCGAGCTCGCCCCGTTCGGCCATGAAGAGGTTGTGCACCCATTCGGGCCCCGACTCCACCGAGACCACCGTGTGGATCAGGTCTAACTTGGGAAGGCCCGGAACGATCCCGGCCATCAGGTGCTCGACGCGCGGGTTGGTAGCACCGGTGACCGCTATCGTGCATCCGTCACAAGAGCCACCGACGAGCCAGAAGAGGTAGAGCTTGTCGACCGGGCCGAGTCTCATGCGAGCGTTGGCCTGGGGAAGCTCGGCCACGGCGCTGCGCATTCCGATCGCAGCGAACGGGTCCTCCGGGGACAAGTCCTCTGGTTTCTTGCCGTGCGAAGTGTGGGCTTCGGCCATAGCCGATCCCTCTCCTCTCTCGCTCCCCGGCGGGGCAGCTTCGGTAAGTGACCTTAACACTTAGCAATCCCAAATCGACAGACGAGAAAGTGATCGTGGGGGTGATGGGGCCGGTCCGGCGATTGCGGCGGCGAGCGGGGTGAGCATAGACTTAGGTGCGCTGGACATCTAGTTCAAGGGGAGGCGATGGGCGGCTGGTGGGTTGGTCTCGGGATCGGGACTGCCGTCGTTCTCATCGTCGTCGTGGTGGTCACGACCATCCTCTTCTACGCCAATCGCATCGGGAAACAGGCGAAGATGGCGAGCGAGGCCCTCGATCTGGCCCGCGACACGACCAAGCCGCTCTGGGCCGTTCAACAGATCAACTACTCGGCGAAGCAGATCCTCGAGGCGATGCGTGCCGCCCGCGGCGCGCTGGGGGGTTGACCGGATGATCGAGCTGGCGATCACGAGCTCAGAGAGGACCGCCTGGACGGTCACCCTCATCCTCGGAGTCGTCGTGCTTGCTGTCGTGATCGCCCTCCTCACGATCCTCTTGAAGCTGGTGCGCGAGATCGACCGCGGCGTGGCCGGGGTATGGGAGTCGGCGAAGCGCGTTGCGGCGAACACCGCGACGACGTGGCAGCTGAACCAGACTGCGGCCGTCCTCGAGGAGATCAAGAAAGAAGCCTTGGTACACGACGAGTTCCTGGCGTCCAAGCAATGAGCGTGACGCTGCTGATCGTACTGACGGTGGTCGAGATAGTCGCGCTGGTCGTGGTTCTTGCGATCTACCTTGCCCAGGTCGCGAAGCACCTTCGCTCGATAGGGGCATCCTTGGCGAAGGTCACGTTCGGAGTGCGCGCCGTCGAACAGCAGGTGAGCGTCATCGGCCCCGGCGTCGGCAAGATCAACCAGACCCTCGAAGAGATCGCCGGCGCCCTACCCGGGATCGCCGAGAAGGCCGAGCGACTAGCCGCACGTCAGTAGCGTCGGTCTCGCGCTCGACCAGCAGCTTCGACGACAGCGATCGGAGCCCCCGCCCCCATCTCCGCCTTAGGCTCTGCTCATGAGGGTCGTGGTCGTTGGGAAAGGCGGGAGCGGGAAGTCGCTCGTGGCCGGGACGATGGCCCGCGTTCTCGCTCGCCGCGGACATCGCGTCCTGGCCCTCGATTCCGATCCGATGCCGGGACTCGCGATCAACCTTGGGCTCGGCCCCTTAGAGGACGAGATGTTGACGGACGCTGCAGAGAAGGACGAGAAGGGCCGCTGGCGCCTAAAGAAGGGGATCGGCGCGGCTCGCGCCGTGCAGCGCTACTCCGCCGTCGCGCCCGATGGAGTGCGGCTGCTGCAGTTCGGCAAGGCCGGCGACCAAGGTTTCGGTCCGTTCATGGGATCCCTCAACGCATTCCATCAGGTCCTGTACCGGATAGCGCGCGACGACGTCCTGCGCGACTGGACGATCATCGGAGACCACCCCGCAGGACCCCGGCAAACGGCGTTCGGGTGGGCGCCCTACGCGGACACCTTCCTGATGATCGTCGAACCCACCTGGCAATCGGTGCTTACCGCACGGCGGATAGGACGGATAGCGCGAGCCAAGGAGCAAGGCGATGTCCTCGTCGTCGCGAACAAGATCCGAGGCGAGCAAGACCTCCTTCGCGTCGAGGAGAGGATAGGTGCCAGCGCCTTCGCCGTTGTTCCCGCCGACCCCGCCGTTCGCTCGGCCGATGTGGCCGGAGAAGCACTCCTCGACCACGCGCCCGGTTGCCCCGCCGTCCGGGCGGTGGAGGGATTAGTCGATCGTCTGGAGAGGCGTACTCTTACCCTATCCGAAACAACCAAAAGCGGGTGATGCGCTCTTGAAGATAGCTGTCGCAGGTAAAGGGGGATCGGGGAAGACGACGATCTCTGGAACGCTGGCACGCGCTCTCGCACGGGCCGGACATAGCGTGGTCGCGCTCGATTGCGACACGAACCCGATGCTCGGCATCTCGCTGGGCGTTGGACCGGAGGAGACCGACAGACTCGTCGCCGCTCGACAGAACCTGGAGACCGGTGACACCGAGCATCAGACCTCTATCGCGGGGATCGTCGACATGTTCGGCGGCGATGCTCCCGACGATGTTCGCCTCGTCGTCGTATCCCGGATCGATCGGGCCGATCCGGGCTGTCCATGATGTGGTCTTTCGCCTGAGCAGTTGCTCGGGGAGATAAAGACGAACGGCCAGATCGTCGTCTCGGATCTGGAAGCAGGCGTCGGGACGGTGTTGAGGATGAAGCCCGGAATCGCCGACTTCATCCTCGTGATCGCAGAACCGACCGCGCGCTCGATCGAGGCCGCGCGACGTGCCTCCAGTATCGCCAAGGAGCGCTCCCACGTGATCGTCGTCGCGAACCGGGTCCGATCCGACGAGGATCTCGAGGCGATCCGAACCGTTCTCGGTGAGCACGAGATGGTCGTGGTCCCCGAGGACCCCGACATAGCCGAGGCCGACAGAGAAGGCCTCGCGCCGATCGACGTCGCCGGAGACTCACCGGGGGTGGCCGCGATCCAAGCCTTGGCCGAACGACTTCAACCCCAGGTGGCCGCCTCGTAGCTCCAGCCTTCGCAGCTCCTTGATCACCCCTTCTGAAGGCGTTGTTGGGCGACGACCGCCTGACCGAGCGAGAGTCCCCCATCATTCGGTGGGACGCGACGATGCGTGAGCACCTCGAACCCCCTGGTCTCTAGTTCGGCCGCTGCGCGCGTGAGCAGCACCACGTTCTGGAACGCCCCCCCACTCAACGCGACGGTTGACAATCCGGTTCCACGTCTGACCTCCTCGCATGCGCGCGCTAGCCCCAGGGCGAGCCCGTTGTGGAACGACGCTGCGACCGTGGGGACGTCTACGCCCGCGACCAGATCCTCCACCACCCATCGGACGAGGCCCACGCCGTCGATGATCCCCAAAGCGACCGGGCAGTCATAGGCCATATCCACAGCCGGATCCGCGACCTGTTCCAGCTCTGCCGCGGCCTGGCCCTCGTAGGTCACGACGTCGCGTACGCCACAGATCGCGGCAACGGCATCGAACAGGCGACCGGCGCTGGACGTCGGCGGCGAGTTGATCCCCTCCTTGGCGATCTGCAGGATCGGCTCCCATCGCGACGATGTCCTCGCTACGAAGGGGAGGTCGAGCTTCCGGGCCTCCGCCCCGAACGCCCGCTCGAGATAGACGGCGCCCATCCGCCACGGGTTCTTGATCGCTGCAACTCCTCCCGGCAGCGGCAGGTAATCGAGATGGCCCCGGCGTTCGGAGAGCCCCCGATCGGCGATAAGCACTTCGCATCCCCATACCGCGCCATCCTCACCGAACCCGCTTCCATCGAGCGCCACACCGATCACGCGATCGGAACGACGGTTATCGGCTAAACAGGCTGCGACGTGCGCGTGGTGATGCTGTACGCCGACTCGTTCCACACCATCCTGGTCGAGCGCCCACTTCGTTGAGAGATAGTCCGGATGCAGATCGTGAGCGATCACTGCAGGCTTGACATCGTGCATGCGGCTGAGGTGCTCGATCGCAGAGACAAAGGATCGCATCGTGGCCCAGTTCTCGAGGTCACCTATGTGATGAGAGACGATCGCCCGCTGCTGCGCGCCGATGCAGATCGTGTTCTTCAGCTCTCCCCCAACCGCGAGCACGGGATCGTCGAAGAACGAGTCGAGTGTCAACGGCTGTGGCGCGTAGCCCCTCGACCGCCTCACGGGGAACGCGCCGTTCCGTGCCGGCAGGACGACCGAGTCATCGCAGCGGATGTGGATCGGCCGATCGTGGCTCAGGAAGGCGTCTGCGATGTCGCCAAGGCGGTCGAACGCATCGTCGTTCTCGAACGCGATCGGCTCGTCGGTTCTGTTGCCCGACGTCAACACGAGCGGGCGGTCAAGTGCCGCCAGCAACAGGTGATGGAGGGGCGAATAGGGAAGCATCACGCCGACCGATCGATTACCCGGCGCTACTGACGGCGCCAACCCTCCGCTTGCCTGTGATTCGAGCAACACGATGGGGGCCGCGTTGTCCCGCAGGAGGGTCATGCCCTGCTCATCGACGTGCGCCACGGCCTGCGCCCCAGCTATGTCCGCGACCATGATCGCGAGCGGTCTCTCTTCTCGAGACTTGCGCTCGCGCAGACGGCGCACGGCCGGCTCGGATGTGGCGTCGCACGCGAAGTGGAACCCACCGAGGCCCTTGATGGCGACCACTCCCCCCTTATCGAGCACGGCCGCGGCGACCTCGAGTGGATCGCCCGGCAAGGGGACACGACCCGGATCGAAGATCGAGAGGCACGGTCCGCAGTCGGGGCAAGCGATCGGTTGAGCGTGAAAGCGGCGATCGCGCGGGTCGTCATACTCCGCGCGACACGTGTCGCACATATCGAATCGCGCCATCGTGGTCGTGGGACGATCGTAGGGAACACTCTTCGTGATGGTGTACCGGGGCCCACAGTTCGTGCAGTTCGTGAAGGCGTACCTGTACCGACGAGACTGGGGATCGAACACCTCGCTCACGCAGTCTGCACACGTCGCGACGTCGGCGGATATCGGCGTGGATGACACGCCGGTAGAGCGGCTCGTCTCGATCCTGAAGTCGACCGACACGACGCCCTCGATGTCCTCCTCGGTGACATCCTCGATCCGAGCGAGCGGTGGAGAACCAGCCAGAAGCTCCTTGCGGAACCCGGCCAGAATGTTTGCGGGACCATGAACTTCGATCAACACGCCGCGCGCGTCGTTCAACACGAAACCAGTCAACCCGCGTCGCGTTGCGAGACCGTAGACGTAAGGTCGGAAACCGACGCCCTGGACCGTGCCGGTTACGCGGAGGCGCTTGCCCCCGTGCGGCGCGACCCGGCCGGCGAATCCATCCGGATCGACCGATGAAGTGGTCACATTCTCCATCGTACGCTCGACCCTGGGTTGGACAGATGCGGTACATGTGCCTAGTGGGTCCACGATCGCGACGCCGGCGCGTGACTGCAAGGGACACGCTCGCATGCTCCGGACT
>JALZOM010000027.1 GCA_030913945.1 Actinomycetota bacterium | reverse complement strand
GATATCTGTCCGTTTACGCGTTCTCGACAGAGAACTGGAGTCGACCCCCCGATGAGGTCGAGTTCCTCCTGAACTTCAATCGGGTGCTGCTTCGGCAACGACGAGATCACCTGAACGAGCGGGGTGTTCACATCCGTCGCATAGGTCGTCGGGAGGGCGTGCCTCAGGGGGTTCTCGATGAGTTCGACGCGGCCGATGCGGCGACCTCGCATCAGGATCGGATGGATCTATTGGTGTGCTTCAACTACGGGGGCCGCGCCGAACTCGAAGATGCCGCTGCCGCCGGATCGATCCCCCAGAATCTCTATGCTCCTGACGTCCCGGACGTGGATCTGCTCATCCGCACGTCCGGTGAGCGGAGGCTGTCGAACTTCCTATTGTGGCAATCCGCCTACGCGGAGCTGTACTTCACCGAGACGTTGTGGCCCGACTTCAAGCGAGAGGCTCTGTTCGAGGCCCTGCGAGATTATGCGGGCCGGGCTCGTCGGTTCGGAGGGCTATCGGAGTGACCGTCTGACGGTCCTCCACCGTCGAGAGGTTGACCATCCTCGTCGGTAGGCTCTTCGTCTTTGGGAGCGCGAGCGCCGGGGCCGATCGCCGAAGCCAGCACTCCCGCGTTGGGAAGCACGACGGGGCCGTTAACGGCGTTCATGCTCACGTAGAAGAGCGTCATATCCGTGACCGTGCCTTCGTATTCGCCGCCGAGGGGGCCCGAGCGGAGCACGACGTGCTCGCCGATCTGCAAGGGGCGAGCGATCATCAGGACGATCCCAGCAAAGAAGTTCGCAAGCGTCTGCTGGGCCGCGATCCCGATGACGATGCCCGTGATCGCCCCCCCGAACAGCAGTCCACCGAGAGGAACGTCGAGGACGGCGAGTATCGCAAGGATCAGGACGAAGTAGCCGACGACCATGATGACCCAGCCCATCGCGACGCCGCGTGCATCGCCGATGTTATTGGTTGATGCTTTCCGTACGGCCCGCGCGATCGCACGAACGGCGATGACTCCTCCGACGAGCAAGACGAGCGCCCCCCCGATGGCCAGCGACCTGCTCGTCGCCGTCACCTCCGGGCCCTTGAGGTCGCCGAAGGACGCCGTGACCATCCCGGCGATCGCGACAAGCATCGTGATGCCGGCCCTCTTGAGATCCGGGCGCGCCTCGGCGATCCAATCCGTCTTCATGCTCCGGAGGCTAACCTTCCTCGATGGTGTCCTGGGGCGGCTCAGAGCCCGCCTCCAGCGCGCGTTCGACGAGAACCTGGACGACCCGCCTGCGCTGCATCGTCCGGACCCGGAGTCGCCAGCCGTCGTGGTCCACCGTGTCCCGCCGTTTGGGGATCCGTCCGAGCACGTCCATGAGCCAGCCGGCAACGGTTTCGTACTCTCCATCGGGCAGTCTGAGGCCCAGACGCTCCCCCGCTTCGTCGATCCGTAACGTCCCCGGGATCAGGTACTTGTCCGGGCCCACGGTCTCGATGCCGCGCTCTGCGAAGTCGTACTCGTCCTGGATCTCGCCCACCAGTTCTTCGAGCACATCCTCGATCGTCAGGATGCCGGAGGTGCCGCCGTGCTCATCGAGGACGAGCCCGAAGTGGCGTCGCTGGCGGCGCATATCCAAGAGAAGGGGATGGAGTTTTCGGGATTCGGGAACTACCAGCATCTGGCGCAGCGTCCTGCGTGAGAGCTGCTCGTTCCGGCGTGCGCCATCGATCCTCAAGAGATCCTTCGAGTGAAAGAATCCGACGACGTGGTCGGCGTTTCCCGCGTAGATGGGGAAGCGAGAGTGCCCGGTTTGCAACACGGCCTCCTCGACATCGGCGGGAGTCGAGGAAAGGGGTAAAGCGACCATCTCCGTCCGGGGGACCATCACGGATGCCGCATCCAACTCACTGAAATCGATCGCTCCCGTGAGCAATCTGCGCTGGAACGCCCCCAGCTCGCCACCGCGTGCCGATTCGGCGATCATCGCTTGGATCTCCTCCGGCGTGTGGATAGCGTCCATCTCGTCGACGGGTTCCGCGCCCATCCACCTGACTCCGATGTTGGCAAGGTAGTTGAGCGCGTAGATGAAGGGGCGGAACACGTTGGCGAACAAACGGAAGGGTCCCGCCAGCCAGAGCGCGCTCCGTTCGGGTTCGGCGATCGCCATGTTCTTAGGAGCCATCTCGCCAATGACCATGTGAAGGAAGACAACGATCGTCAGCGCTATCACGAACGAGATCGAGTGGATCACCCCCGAGGGAAGCTCCACGACCGACTCGAGGCCGCTTTCTATCAGGCGGGCGATAGCGGGTTCGGCGACGAATCCGAGCAGGAGGGAGGCCATCGTTATGCCTAACTGCGCTCCCGCAAGCATGAACGAAAGCTCCCGGATGGATCTGAAGGCGATCTTCGCCCGGGCGTTCCCCCCTAATGCAAGCTCCTCGATCTTGGTTCGTCTCGCAGCGGTCAAAGCGAACTCGGCGGCGACGAAGAACCCGTTGGCCAGCAGGAGGAAAGCGGCGAAGACCAGGTACCAGATGGTCACTTGCGCTCACCCCATCCAGAAGGGTCCGCCTTAGGGGCGACGATCAGCACCTGAACGATGCGGTTCCGGTCCATCTCGACGACCTTGAACTCCCAGCCCTCGTAGGTTGCCTGGTCACCTTGGCGGGGGATGCGATTTAACAGGGTGAGCAGGAAGCCGGCGAGAGTCTCGTAGTCACCATCCGGCACCTCGAGGCCGGTTGCCTCGAGCAGCTCGTCCGGGTGCAAACCTCCCGAGACAAGGTTGATGCCCTCCGGTGGCGAGGTGATCGTCACGGGATGCCGGGGGTCATGCTCATCCTCGATCTCCCCGACGATCTCTTCTAGGAGATCCTCCAGGGTCAGGATGCCTGACGTTCCCCCGTACTCGTCCAGGATGACCGCGAGGTGCTTCCGCTCGCGGCGCATCTCAGCCAGGAGGGCGTTCAAGGGCCGAGACTCGGGTGCGAACAGGGGGTCCTGCATGATGCTGGTGACCGGAGCGTCGTCGCGTTCGTCCGCCGGTAGGCGATACGCGTCCTTGACGTGTGCCACCCCCGCGATGTCGTCAAGATCGTCACCGCAGACGGGAAACCGTGAGTGCCCGGACTTCAGGGCGACGGCCTGCATCCCCCTGATGGTCTCGTCCCTTCGAAGAGCGACTACCAAGACGCGCGGGACCAGCACGTCGTCCGCGGTCTTATCTCCGAAGGTTATCGACCGAGCCAGGAGGGCGAACTCGTCCTGAGGAAGGCTCCCGCCCTCTCGGGAGGAATAGATGAGTCGTTTCAGCTCCTGCAGAGACCGGACCCCCTGTAACTCCTCTCGTGGCTGGATGCCGAAGAGGCGGACGGTCCAGTTGGCGGTCGCATTGAGGAACGTGATGATCGGACGGAACAATGAATTGGCGAATCGGAATGGGGTGGCGATGAACAACGCCAGCTCCGTTGGTCGCGCGATCGCATAGTTCTTCGGGATGAGCTCCCCAACCACCATCTGGATAACCGTTGCCACCAGCAACGCGACCACGTTCGCTACGGCGAGCGAGGAGACGCTCGGCCAGAGGTCGCCGATGAGCGGTGCGAGGGACTCGCCGATCGTTGGCTCGACAATGAACCCCACGAGTAAGGAGGTGACGGTGATGCCGAGCTGGGCACCCGAAAGCTGGAAGGAGAGCGTGCGCAGGCCCTGGAGAGCGCTCTTGGCGCGCTGGTCTCCCGCTTGGCTCATCTGTTCGATACGGCCGCGGTCGACCGTCAGGAGGGCGAATTCTCCGGCCACGTAGAAACCGGTGAGTAGGGTGATGAGGAAGACCGCCAGAAGGCCTAGGGCGACGTCTATGGG
>JALZOM010000181.1 GCA_030913945.1 Actinomycetota bacterium | reverse complement strand
GGCTTGCCCGACTGGATCAGGAGCGTCTCGTCCCCCTCGAGCCGCTCGAGCTCCCCGACGATGGCGTGGAACGCCTCCCAGCTGCGGGCCGCCCGCCCCGACCCGCCGTAGACCACGAGGTCCTCCGGCCGTTCCGCCACCTCGGGGTCCAGGTTGTTCATGAGCATGCGCAGAGCGGCCTCCTGGGGCCACCCCTTGCAGGTGAGAGAGGTCCCACGAGGAGCCCTGATCGATTCCATCTGAGTGGTTGCCTCCCTACCTATACTGCGAGCACCGACCCGACAACGCTGGAGCCTATCCGTGAAAGAAACGACGCCTCAGATCGAGCTCATCGCCCGCCCTTCGGTTGACCTCGATGCATTGGAGCGCTACCTGAAGACCGTCGGCGGCGACTCCTGGCTGCAGATGCGCCGGGAGCAGGACGAGGGCGTCAACGATGGACAACTCCTGGTCGAGGCCGCGGGCCGCGCCTGCTACCGGTCATGGACCGAGGGGCTCAACCCGAACGTCACCAAGGTGCGACGGGACCAGAAGGACTACTTCCTCAACATCCTGCGCTCCGGTCACGGCTCCGTTCTGGAGCACGCCAATTACTCGTTCATCATCTGGGATGTCAGCCGGGTGTTCACCCACGAGCTCGTGCGGCACCGCGCCGGTTCGGCTTTCTCCCAGGAAAGCCTGCGCTTCGTGCGCATAAAGGATCTGCCCTTCCGTATCCCTGAGACACTCGAGCCACTGCGCCCGAACATCGTGTCGATCCTCGAGACGCTCGAGGAATTCCAGATCTCGGCGGCCGAGCATTTCGGACTGGACGAAGCGGGAGTCAACTTCCACACCAAGAAGGAGATCACCTCCGCACTGCGCAGGCTCGCTCCAGAGGGCATGTCCACGATGATCATCTGGACGGCCAACATCCGGACGCTGCGCCACGTGATCCAGGCCCGCACGGATCGTGGGGCCGAGGAGGAGCTGCGGATCGTGTTCAACAAGATCGGCGAGATCATGCGCCAGGAGGCCCCCCTGTTGTTCGGCGACTACGTCGTCGAGGACGGAGCATGGGTCACCGACTACCGGAAGGTCTGATCGCCCCGGTGGAGCTGGCGGCAGCGTTCAAGTTCGGCCTCGATCCATTGTCCTGGGACATCGTCTCGACCCTGAACCTGGGCCCTCTCGAGATCTCTCCCCACGGGATCGGGATAGCTCTCGGGTATCTCGCGGGCGCGCAGCTGATGGTCAGGCGGGCGCGGCGGCTAGGCGGCCCCGACGAGAACGACATCTGGAACACGTTGTTCTGGGCCCTGTTGGGGGCCATCGCTGGGGCGCGCATCGGCTACGTCATCGGCCACTTCTCCGAGGTAACCGACGGCGGCGACGACCTCCTCGGCGTGTTCAGGATCTGGGAGGGCGGGATCTCGCTGCTGGGGGGGATAACGGGAGCCGTTCTGGCGGCCCTTCCACACGTGCTCAAGAAGCGGATGGGCTTCTGGCGAACGATCGACCTCGCTGCCCCAGGCCTCGCTCTGGGCATCGTTATCGGACGCATCGGCGACCTCGTGATCGGCGACCACCTGGGGAAGCCGACGACCTTCGCGCTGGGATGGCTGTGCTCCGGGGAGTCGGGGACCTCACCGGAGGGGGCGCAGGTCTATCGCTCCGCGCTCGAGCGAGGCGAGCCGCCGTCCCTCGGCTGTTTCGACCTTGTGCTCCACCAGACGGCCCTGTACGACTTCTTCTCCACGTTGTTGCTGCTTGGGGTCCTGTTGTGGGTGGGGCGCCGGGTTCGCAATCTGGGGATGCTCACGCTCATCTTCGTCACGTGGTACGGGACGATGCGCGTGATCACCGACTTCCTGCGCGTCGACCGCCGCTATCTGGGCCTTACCGGCAGCCAGATCCTGTCCCTGGTGACGGTAGCGATCGGCCTGTATCTGCTCGCCAGGTACCGGGGTGCCCCACCGCGCTTCGCAGGGGCCGGCGGCCCGGGCCTCGCGGACGACCCGGATGATGGGGGCGAAGTCCAGGGCCCGGATGCGAAGCGTGACCAAGAGCAGGAGAAAAGCGGACATTCGGCCCCGCCCGGCGACTCTCCGTAGGGCCAAATCCGCCCCCCGGCCCCCTGGAATGGCACGATAGACGGCGGATGGCGCACGGCTCACGTCGCGCCGGAAGGGAGAGCCTCGAATGGCCGAGACCTACAACGGTTACTGCGTGAAGTGCCGCGAGAAGCGTGACTTCGAGGGCGAGGTCGTGACGCTGGAGAATGGCTCTCGAGCGGCCCAGGGGCAATGCCCGGTCTGCGGGACCAAGATGACCCGCATGCTTCCTAAGAAGGCTTAGCTCGTAGCACGTTGCATGAGCCGCCCGATCGGGCGGCTCATCTTTTCCTCTAGGCGGTTTCGGCCGAGGAGCCGCGCGGCTCGCTCATCGCCCAGGCGGGGCACTGCTTCTGGAACGAACACGACATGCAGAACGGCGACGGTCGCGCGCGCCAATCCTCGAGATCGAGAGCCCGCCGGATCGCGGTCCCCAGGGCTCCCATCTGCCGTTCGAATGCGATCAGCATCCGCTCGTGCGGGTTGAGCGTCAGCACGGCCGGATCCGAGAGGTAGACGAGTCGTATCTCTTTGGGGATGACGCCGAACGAGCGCCAACAAACCAGCGCGTAGAAGCGAAGGCCGAAGAAGGCCCGCAGCTCGCGGGTCTCGCCGGGTACGCGCCCCGTCTTGTAGTCGGACAGGATCCACGAGCCATCGGGGCGCACCTCGAGGCGATCGATGATGCCGCGCAGGTGAAGGTCGGGCATCTCGTATTCGACCCACCACTCGAGGCGGTTGGCCCGGAGGGCGCGAGGATCCTCGAGTTTGAAGAGGTTACCCAACAGACGTCTGCCGTCTTCGAGCCAGGCGTCCTCCTGGGGATCATCCAGGAGCTCCGGTCGGAACTCCTGGTCCGCCCCCAGCTCGGCCCACAGCGCCGTAAGGAGCTCATCGGCTCGCTCGGGGGTGCGAGTCTCGGCGTCCTCGGCGAAGAGGCGCTCGAGCACGGCGTGAACCAGCGAGCCGCGGGCGGCCGCAACCGACACGGGTTCGGGAAGCCGGTCGATCGACCGGAACTTGAACAGCTGCGGACAGGCTTTGAAGTCCGACGCGCTGGAGGGAGATAACCGAAGAAGGTCGTTGCTCATGCCCTGACCTTAGAAGGGGCCAACTACTTTCCAGTGGATTTGGATCACACATCATCCGAGAACCGAAGCATGCATCCGGCGCGCCTCGCACGCAAAGAGGCCCCCGCCAAGGGGGCCCCTTCGGTGCGACGACTGCGTGTTAGGCGGCTCGACTGACCGGCGAAGTGGTCCGGCGGCGGCCGAAGATCTCGGCGACGTGCTCGAACAACTGCGGCGTGGCGTACCCGGCCGCTGCGACCATAAGACCGGTGCCCACGTACCCGAGCATCTCGGATCGCACGGGGATGTCCCACGCGGCGAACAGCGAGAAGTCGAGGGCCCAGACCAGAGCGATACCCAAAGCGATCGTGAGGATCGTCTGGATCTTCGACAGTTCGACGTACTCCGTGAGCATGTCGACCAACTTGAACGTACCGATCCCAAGCAGCACGACGATTGCGAACTCGTACACCTGATTACCTCCTGTGAGCGAGACGGCCAATCCGCCTCGTCGCAGGGTTGGACGCGCAGGCGATCGACTCGGTTACCGGCTCCCTAGGCCTCGATCGGGCCGCGCCCGTCCGGCTCGACCCGGAAGTTCGTCCGCGCTACCTCTTGCTCGTCGAGGAGGAAGACGACGCTGTAGTCGTCGGCCGCGTACTCGAACCGGAGGCCATCGACCTCGTCTTCGAGGCGTTCGACGTGCGCCTTCGTCGCAAGGTGCAGCTCGCGTGGCACGCTTTCGTAGAGCACGCCGCCCCCCTTGCCCTCGAGGCGCCACTGCTCGGTGAAGGTTCCATGATCGTCACCCCACCCGCGCATCACCAGAAAGGCGGCGGCCTCTCCGGGCTCGTCCTGAAGGAGCACCTTGCTCTGCAAGCCGGGGTGTATCCGGCCCCCCTGATCGATGAACAGGACCCGATCAATGACCTTCGCGTACTGAAGCCTTGCTCCCAACGAGACTCCTCTCGGTCAGTCGTGAACCTCGATCGAGACTCCATGGTCGATGAGTTCCTTCTGAAGGATGTCGATGTCTACGGCCTGGACGGGAGCCAGGACGCCGGTCTTGTCGTATCCCTCCTCCGCCATGTGCATCGCGCCGCAGGCCAGGAGCTCGGCGGACAGGCCGTACACGTCCGCGCCCGTGACGACGACGTTGCGCCGGTCGCGTCCCGCGCTAGCTTCGGCAAGGATCGTGAATCGCCGTCGTCCCCCCTCTTTCGGATCCGGGGCCGGCACGACCCGCTTCACGACGGATCGGATCGCGCTCTGGGTCGGGCCCACGGAGAGGGCCGCGCTCAGCACCGGCAGCCCGACCTTCATACCGAGGGTCTGCAGTCGCCCGGACGTCATGTAGAGCTGGAGGGAACGCAGGTCGAGATGGCGGGGCGCCAGGTAGAGCTCGGCCAGCGGCGCGGACACCGTCGGACGGGGACCGAGCGGCGGCGGCAGGGGAGCCCAACGGCGGTACTGCCCGGTCTTGACCCACTTCGTCTCGCCGTCTTCGATCCAGGGGCCGGGCCGCGAGATGATGTCGAGCGCGGAATTGACGGTCCCCGAGGATGCCGACGTGGGGACCGCGTACGTCAGGACCAGTTCCGGTCGGTCCATACCTTCGCAAGCAAGCGTCGCCGCGACGTCTGCCGGCACCTCATCGAAGGCGAGTGCCGGTGCCATCGCGATACCGGCGGCGCGCGCAGCAGCGTCCCGCTCACGGATCAGCCCGGCGATGAACGTCCCCTCCCCGGTCGAATCGACGTAGTGCACGCCGGCATCGAGCGCGGCTTCGACCGCCGTGTGTCCCCACTGCTCGAACGGGCCAACGCAGGTCAGCAGAACCTTGGCGCCTTCGAGGGCCGCAACGAGGGAAGCCGTGTCTCCGACGGTCGCCGTGCGTATCTCCGGATGACCGGTCTCTGTGGCGACGGCTTCGAGCTTGAGTCGACTTCGGCCGGAGATCGCGAAGCTGGCCCCTCGTCGGGCGAGTGCCAGGGCGGTGAGCCGGCCGGTGTAACCGGTGGCGCCGAACAGGAGGATGTCGGGCATGTAAGGACTCTACCCATCCACGGTTGAGGCTGCCCCCGTGACCGGCGCGGGCGAAAGACGCGAGACAATCACCGTCATGGTCACGATCCACCTCGTTCGCCACGGTCAGGTCGAGAACCCCAAGGGGGTCATCTACGGTCGCCTACCCGGGTACTCGCTCTCCGAACACGGCCAACGCCAGGCGAAGGCAGCGGCGAAACACTTACGCGAGGCCGATCTCGGCGTCGTCTGGGCCAGTCCCCTCGAACGCGCGCAGGAAACCGCGCGGTTCATCGCGGAGCCCCACGGCCTCGAGATCACCACGGACGAAAGGTTGACCGAGAGCGGCACCACACTGGAGGGCGTAAGCCACAACGTGGCGCTCCTCTTCCGCAACCCCAAACGATGGTGGAGTTTTCGCAATCCAATGAAGCCGAGCTGGGGAGAGTCGTTCACGGAGATCCGCGCGCGGATGCTGTCTGCCATCGACGATGCCATCGTCAAGGCCGACGGTCGTGAGCTAGCGGTGGTGTCTCATCAGACCCCCGTGCTCGTCGCGCGTCTCGCGCTCGCGCGGCGGCGCGTGCCACCGTGGTTGGGGAGGGTCCCTTGCCATACGGGATCGGTGACGACCCTGGTGCTGGATGGTGACCGGGTCGTAACGGCTGCGTATTTCAAACCGCCGGACGACGGACCGGCTACGTGACCGGCTCGTCCTGCTGGTCGGAGCGCTCGTCCTCGACCGTTTCGAGCAGAGGCGTCGAGCACACCGGGCAGACGGGCGTGTCGGTCTCCTCGATGTAGACGGTCCGCTGGCAGGTACTGCAGAACGCGGTAAGAGCCATGGAGTAGAAAGTAGCCTGACTTGGCCCCGAGTACCAATCCAGCGGAGGTCTTGAGTGCCCCTTGAAGCTGCCAGCACCACCGTCCACCCCTCTGACCAGGGAAAGTACTCGTAGATGGCGGATCATGACGCGATCGTCATCGGGGCCGGCCACAACGGCCTGACCTGCGCCTGCTACCTCGCCAAGGCCGGACTCAAGGTCCTCGTGGTCGAGCGAACCGAAAGGGTGGGGGGAGCGTGTGTCACGGAGGAGCTGTTTCCGGGCTTCCGGATCTCCACGGCCTCCTACTCGTTGTCGCTGCTCCTCCCCGAGATCATCCGGGACCTCGGCCTTCAGCTCGACATCCGACACAAAGACCCCATCGCCTTCGCGCCTCACGAGGATGGCGGAGGGCTCCTGCTGTGGAGTGACGTGAAGAAGCGCATGGAAGCCATCGCCGAGCATTCGAAGAAGGACGCGGAAGCTTTCGGGCGCTTCGACGCTCTGTGGGATGAGGCCGTTGACATCTTTCGACCGCTACTCAGATACCCGGCGACGACGAAGCAGGTGAAGAGGGCCTTCAGGCGCGCCGAGCACGAGGATCTCTACCGCAAGACGATCGAGGGTTCCATCGCCGAGCTCTGCGACGAGTATTTCGAATCCGAGCTCTTGAAGGGGATCGAGGCGAGCCAGGGGATCATCGGCACGGCGGCCGGACCACGGACTCCCGGAACCGCGTACATCTTCCTGCACCACGCGTTCGGCGAGGCCACCGGGGGCTCAGGCGTATGGGGTTTCGTGCGCGGGGGGATGGGGGCGATAACCGGCCAGCTCGCGGACGTGCTCCGCTCTCACGGGGGCGAGATCCGGACCGAGAGCCCGGTTGCACAGGTCCGCCTCGATGACCGGCGTCGGGCGGCCGGCGTCGTGCTCGCCTCCGGGGAAGAGATCGAAGCTCCCATCGTGATCTCGAACGCCGATCCCAAAAGAACGGTCTCCTTCATCCCTCCGGACGCGCTTCCCCCCGAGTACATCGAGGATGTCGATCTCATCCCGACGGATGGGACGGTCGTCAAGGTGAACTGCGCACTCTCGGGATTGCCGCACTTCAAGGGGATGTCGAGCAACGGCGTTGGCCCGGAGCATCGCGGGACGATCACGATCAGCCCATCGATCGACTACCTCGAGGACGCCTGCGCGCTCGCGGCCGAAGGCAAACCGGCGGAGAGGTTCTTCTGCGAGGCATGGATCCAGAGCGCAACCGAACCGGAGCTCGCGCCCGAGGGGAAGCACACGCTGTCGATCTTCGCTCAGTACGTGCCGTACCGACTTGCGGAGGGAACCTGGGATGAGCGAAGGGACGAGATCGGCGACGCCGTCCTCGCGACCCTCGAGCGCTACGCGCCGGGTATCACGGACCTCGTCGATGATCGTCTCGTGCTCGGGCCCCCCGACCTCGAGGAACGCTTCGGGCTAACGGGCGGGAACATCTTCCACGGCGAGATCTTGCCCGACTGGCTGTTCGACCAGCGGCCCTCGGCCGGCTGGCACCGGCACCGATCTCCGTTGCCGGGTTTCTACATGTGCGGTTCCGGAACTCACCCCGGTGGGGGGGTGTGCGGAGCTCCGGGACTCATCGCGTCCCGAGCCGTGATGGAGGATCTCGTCGCAGCCGGGGGCACGCTCCCGGGGTCCGATCGCTCGACGGACTGACCCCCGCGTCAGCCCACGCAACTCAGGGCCCCTGCCGCGCCGGGTCCGGAGGGGCGTCGGCGACGGGGTCTCGTCCGCCCGTCTCGGCGACGATCATGGCTCCTACGATCAGAGCCGCGCCCGCCCACCCCCGCGCGGTCAGGCGTTCGCCGAGCCACAAGGCGGAGAAGAACGCTGCGAAGACCGGTTCGCCGGTGTAGATGATCGCCGTGCGCGTCGGGCTGATGCGTCGCTGGCCGATGATCTGTACGAAATACGCGAGCCCGGTTCCCAGCACTCCCGTAATGATGAGGTAAGGCCAGGCGCGCGACAGTGCATCGAACTGAAGATCGAAGCCGCTGCTCGCCGCGTGCAGAACTGTTGCGAAGGCCATCTCGACCAGGATCAGCACCACTGGATCGCGCTGCGCGCCGCGGCCAACAGCGAGGATCTGGAGACTCCAGAACACGACCGATAGCATCACCAAGCTGTCTCCGGGAGAGAACGACCACCCACGTAGCGACAGCAGCGCGAGGCCGGCCGTCGAGATCGCCACCGCAACGAGAACGCGAGCCGAAGGCCACCGGCGGTAGATAGCCGCTCCGAACAGGGGCGTCCCAACGACGTACAGACCCGTCAAGAAGCCGGCGTTCGTCGCCGTCGTTCGCTCCAGGCCCAGCGTCTGGAAGAGATAGGCGAAGAAGAGGAGTACCCCGAGAAGGAGCCCGAGCGGCAGCGCTTCCCGCCACCGGTCACGAGGAGTTCCCCAGGCGAGCGGGACAAGCG
>JALZOM010000178.1 GCA_030913945.1 Actinomycetota bacterium | reverse complement strand
GCGCGGCGGCAACGGATGAGATCGCTGACGGCGTCCGACGCGTGCTACGGCTGGATGAAGACCTCTCGGCGTTCTACGACCTGGCGGCCCAGGATCCGGAGCTCGCGTGGGTACCGGGGGCCGGCGCTGGTCGCATGATCCGTAGCCCGACCGTGTTCGAGGAGGTCGTGAAGACGATCTGTACGACGAATTGCACATGGTCGGCCACTGAGCGGATGGTCGCGGCCCTCGTTGAACATCTCGGTGACCCGGCCCCCGCGGCGCGCCCGGGCCCGCTGGGACGCGCCTTCCCGACCGCGGAGGCCATGCCTCCGCGGGGGAGCGCTTCTACAAGGAGGTGGTGCGCGCCGGGTACCGGGGGCCCTATTTCATCGAACTCGCCCGGATGGTGCGGGATGGAGAGGTGGATCTCGAGATCCTCGGCTCGTCGTCCGCCGCCCAGATACCGGACGACGAGGTGGCGACGCGGCTACTGGCGTTGCCCGGAGTCGGCCCGTACGCGGCCGCTCACGTGATGATGATGATCGGTCGCTACTCGAGGCTGATCTTGGACTCTTGGACCCGCCCGAAGTACGCGCGTCTGGTCGGCCGCAGGACGGTGAAGGACTCGACCATCGAACGTCGCTTCCGCCGCTACAAGGATTACGCGGGCCTCGCCTTCTGGTTGTTCCTTACGCGCGACTGGGTCGAGGAACCTTTGCCGGCCTAGACCCGTCCCATTCCTTGGCCGGGTGGAAGAAGAGGTCGATGGCGACCCACACCGTCTTTCTCCACAGCAGGTCACCGGCGGGTCAGACCCCGCCCCAGCAGCGTGCTGAGGCGGGTTTCAAGCCTTGATTCGTAAGGCGATGATCGCGACGTCGTCGCGCGGCGTATCGCTTTGGAAATCAACGATCGTGCGCTCGATGGTCTCGGCGATCTCGGGGGCGCTCATACCCGCACAGCCTTCGAGGAGCTCTTCCAATCGCTGCTCGCCGAACTCGTCCTCGGGACCCTCCGCTTCGGTGACCCCATCCGTGAACAACACGAACGCGTCGCCGGGGGCCAGAGTCTGCTCGTGGTTCGCCATCTCGGGCTCGTCGAGAACGCCGAGCAGCGTGCCTTCGCAATCGACCTTTTCGACCTTGCCGTTGCTCCTCAGGATCAGCGGCGGCGGGTGCCCGCCACACGACAACACCATCCGGGCGCCTCCCTCGTACAGTTTTAGCTCAACGCATGCGACCGTGCAGAAGCGCGAGTCCGAGACCTGCCTGAGGATCGCCTTGTTCGTGAGCTCGAGGACCTGGTCGGGTGAGTGACCCGCCACGGCGGCGGCGCGGATCGTGTGGCGTACCAGCCCGGTCAATGCGGCCGCGTCGGGCCCCTTGCCGCAGACGTCACCGATGACGACGGCCCAGTTGCCTGCCCTCGTCTCGAACAGGTCGTAGAAGTCGCCCCCAACCTCATTGCCTTCCCCGGCCGGCCGGTACCGTGCGCCGATCTCGACTCCGGGGATGCGCGGGAGCTCCGGAGGAAGAAGGCTGCGTTGCAGTGTCCGCGCGACGTGGCTCCGTTCTTGATAGAGGCGCGCGTTGTCGATGGCCTGAGCGATCCGTTGTGACAGGTCTTCAGCGAGAGCCAGGTCCTCCGACCCATACCGTCTAGCGTCGCTGGAGGACATCAGTGCGAGCGCTCCGCGCGAGCGCCCGCCGACTACGAGCGGAAGCACCATCGCAGACTTTGGGGCCAGCTCATCGATCTCCCTCGATGAGAGGTCTCCCTCCGCGGGTTGAGAGATGGCCCCCAGAACCTCGGGGGAGCCGGAGTCGAGCACCTCTCTTACGGGAAGGAGCGCATCGATCGCGGTGCGTTGGGTCGGGGAAGTCCCCTCGAGGATCTGTTCGATGCGGTCGTCGGAGTGAGCGAAGAAGACCCAGCGTGGAGCGGGACCCTCTTCCTGCGCGTAGAAAACACACCAATCGGCGAGACGAGGGACCGTGAGTCTCCCCACGCTCTGGAGGACCTCCGCATAGTTCAGCGACCGGTTCAGGACGCGGCTGGCTTCCGCCAAGAACGAGAGGCGCGCCTGAGCCGCCTCTGCTTCCGTGCGGGCCTCTTGCTCGAGTCGGAGAAGGCGTGCTCTTTCCGCTTCGGCCCACTTCCGCTCAACGAACTGTCCGATCTGGCTCCCGACCACGGCCATGACCTGAAGAAGGTCTCCGTCGGCGGGCCGCACCTCTGAACTGAAGGCCTCGATCACGCCGAGGATCTCGCCTCCCACGATGATGGGAGACCCGTAGGCGGAATGAAGGTCGGCGAGGATCGCCGCGTCCGTCCTCGCGAAGTTAATGTCTTGCGTCACATCCTCGAACCAGGATGGTTTACCCGCCTTCCACACCTGTCCGGGAAGCCCTTCTCCGAACCCCAGAGTCGTTGCTGCGGTCTGCTCGATGAACGCGGTGAATGCAGGCCGAGGCGGTTCCGTGACTCGCAGACACAGGAGACGGTTCGTGGTGCGATCCCGAACCCACAGCGCGCACACGTCCCACCCGAGGCTGTCTGCGATCACGCGTAGGATGCGGGCCGCAGCGTTGGGAAGGTCCTGAGCTTCGCCCAGTATGCGGCTGATCGCGTACTGGGCGGCGATGCGCAGTTCGCCGCGCCTGCGCTCGGTGATGTCGCTCGAGATACCGACGACACCGAGGAGGCCCTTTTCGGGGTCGATGATGGGGGAGTCGCTTACGAAGGTGAGCAGCGATGTCCCGTCCTTGCGGTTGAGCCGCATCTCGCCTTCCCAGGAATGACCCTCCCCCACACGGGTCATGATCGCTCCGGCGAGATCCAACTGATCATCTGGGACGAGTAGCTCACCGATCGAGCGCCCCATCGCCTCATCCCGCGACCATCCGAACAACGTCTCGGCATGGTGGTTCCAGAAGGTGACGATCCCTTCGAGATCCGTTGCGATCACGGCCGCGCGCACCTGATCGAGGAGAAAGGTCTCGAGCCAGGTCGGTTGCTCCGCTTTCACGCTTCCCCCCGGATCGCCCGTCTGGTACCGCCAAGAGGATATTCCCAGGCTACGGGCGCGCGCGACCCCATCGTCCGAGGACGACGAGCCGCTGCAGGATCCGACGGACAGATCTTGCCTAATGCCGCCATAGTCCGCCCCTTGTAGAGGAGATTGAGTCTCTACCGGAAGGGTAGGGACTAGTGTGGACGTGGCCCAGGATACGGTGGAACTGACGCTGACCGGGGGACCGGAAGCGGCTGCGAAGGCGCGCCGAGCGCTTCGGGCCTTGGGCGATGCCATCCCTGAACGTCTCTACGATGACCTCTCTCTACTCGTCAACGAACTGGTGACTAACAGCATCCGGCACGCACAGCTGGGGGCCGATGGGTGGATCAAGGTCTATGCCGCGGTTTCTTCCGGCGTCGTCAGGGCCGAAGTCACCGACTCCGGCGCCGGGTTCTCTCCCGTGATCGCGCAGCCGGCCCTCATGGACGTCGGTGGTCGGGGCCTGTTCCTTCTCGAGGAGCTCGCCGATCGGTGGGGAGTGTCACAGGATGGACAGACGAGGGCTTGGTTCGAGATCGATCTGGCCAGTTACCACTAGTTCAGGTTGAGAGCCTGGTCGTTGGCGGCGAGGCGCTCTGAGATCCTCTGGTCGACCACTCGTCTGAGGTGGGGATCGGACGCCAGCAGCGACGCGAATGAATCCTTGGGGATCGCCATCAGCTCCGTCTGCTCCGTCGCCTGGGCGCTCTTGGAATGCGGTTCCTCTCGCATCAACGATAGCTCCCCGAAGAAATCCCCCGGCCCTATCGAGGCCACTTCGATCTCCTTACCGTCGACTGTGGCGTAGATCCTCACCCTCCCGGACAGAACGATGTAGAGCGCGTCGCCCACAGATCCGTCGGTGAATACCACTCCGTCCTCGGGCCACTGGAGATTGGCCGACAGGCCGACGATGTGCAAGAGGTCGTGATCGCCCAAACCCTCGAACATCGGTACCTTGCGCAACGTCTTCACGAGACTGTGACTGATCTGCTTACGATCCACCATCTCTTCTCCGTATGATCGTCTTTGTGGCCATCGACGAGGGTAGCGTGGAGGGTAGATGAACGTTTCGAGTATCCCCCTGCGCATCGCCCAGATCAGCGATATCCATTGCGGAGAGTTGACCTTCGACCCCCATCTTCTCGAATCCGCCATCAAACGGATCAATGCGATGAACCCCGACGTGGTCGTGATCGCCGGGGACCTGACCGCTAACGGCTACGAATGGGAGTTCGAGGACGCCGCCCGCTGGGTCGAGGAGATCGAGCCTCCGAAAGTCATCATCCCCGGAAACCATGATTCACGGAACGTCGGCTATGTCCATTTCGAGCAGTACTTCGGACACCGGTTCTCGTTGTTCCGCAAGGAGTTCGATGGGTTACGGGCGGAGCGCCTTCGAGCAACAGGTGTGACGATCGTTGCGGTCGATTCATCGTCGCCCGACCTCAACGATGGCCACGTGGGTCGCGAGCACTACGCCTGGATCGGTGAACAGTTCGCGCAACAACCCGATGACCTCAGGGTGCTCGCCATCCACCACCACATGGTGTCGATCCCAGGGACCGGGCGGGAGCGAAACATCATCACCGATGCCGGTGACCTCTTGGCCGAACTGACGAAGCTGGACATCGACGTGGTCCTGTCGGGACACAAGCACGTCCCGTTCTTCTGGGGGCTGAACGGGATGTTGATCTGCAACTCCGGGACGGCCTCCACACGGCGGGTCAGAGGGTTCACTCCTCCGTCGTGGAACGAGATCCAGATCGATGCCTCGACGATCAAGGCGTACCTGCATTACGAGGACGGGCGACGCGAGCTGTCCCTGATATTCAGCTTGAAGACTCGAACGCTGACGCGCGACGACTTCTACCTCACAGACGATTTCGTGTCGTCGAACAGGATCTTCGAGGCCTCGAGACCGCCGGCCGGGCGCTGACGCCGGCCCAACCGTCTACGGCTGGACTTCGAGCAACTCGGTCGTCACCGCTCGCGTTGTCTGCTCGGTAGGCCCGGCCACCATCACCATGAGGTTCTCGTAATAGGTCAGGGACCCGGACCATGTCGCCCCGGATGAGAAGTAGGCCACTTTCCCATCGATCTCGACGCGCTCGGCGGATGCGTCCGTTGCTTTCTCGAGCTCGACCAGACCGCTCCGGCGCTCGCCCCGGTTGCTCATGAATTCGGGATCGATCGAGATAACCACGGCTCCCGCCACGACCTGGCCCCCCTCCATCACGCCACGGGCAGTGATGTTCTTCATCGCCTCCTCCGCAGCGGGATCCGCCGCGACGATGGAGCGGGCTTGCTCGAGGAGAACCTCAGGAACCTCCTGGTAGCTGTAGCCGATCAGCGGCCGGAAGAACTTCTTTGGCTTCATCACCGTGATCTCTCCGTCTCCCCCCGTATTGAGCGTCGGCTCGCCGTTGAAGATCAGGGTGCTAGTGACGAAGTAAGCGGCCACGGCCACGACGGCAATCGCCAGGATCTTGAGGGGCACCTTCGACTTCGATCTCGTCGTGTCGGTCGATGCCTGGGAGAGATCAGCCTCGAATGAGGTTCGAGAGGTAACGACCGCCTTCTTGAAGTAGGCGTCCGCCGGCGGGCCCTCGACTGGTTTGGTTGGCTG
>JALZOM010000155.1 GCA_030913945.1 Actinomycetota bacterium | reverse complement strand
GCGCGGCTACGTTCAGGCGGGCCCGTTCACTCCGGAGGTCGTCATCGAGCGGCCCGACGCTCTCGCCCAGCTACATGGCGAGTTCCTTCGCGCGGGGGCGGATGTTCTCCAGACGATGACCTTCTACGCGAGCGACGATAAGTTGGCAACGGTAGGTCTCGCCGGGAAGGTCGACGACATTAATCGCAACGCCGTGCAGATCGCGCGCGCTGCCGCGGCGGCGACTGGTGCGTTCGTGGCGGGGAACCTGTCGCTGACCTGGGCGTATCTCCCTGAGGACCCAACCAGCCCCGATCACGTCCGGGCGTTGTTCGACCGGCAACTGGAACAGCAGCTCGATGCCGGGCCTCCGGACTTCTGGATCGGAGAGACCTTCAGCTACCTCGGCGAGGCGCTTCTGTTCGTCGAGCGCGCGAAGCCGACCGGTTTGCCGGTGATGGTGACGATGTGCTTCGAGCAACCGTCGCCCCAGTCCTACGAGGGTGACTCCCCAGGGGAGTGTGCCCGAAAGTTGCGAGCTGCCGGCGCCGATATCGTCGGCGTGAACTGTCTGAACGGTCCGGAGCAGCAATTGCCGATCGCGCGCGAGATGAGGGAGGCCGTCGACGGTTACGTCGCGGCCCAACCGGTCGCCTACCGAACCACCGCACAGCACCCCGACTTCACGGCGCCGTCGACCTTCCCGTACGAGCTCGACCCCCTCCAATTGTCCCGCCAGGAGATGGCCGACTTCGCCCGCGAGGCCCGTGATTCGGGGATCGATTACATCGGATCGTGTTGTGGATCGGTGCACGCGCACGTGCGGGCGATGGCGAAGGCGTTGGGGAAGGTTCCGACCGAGGAGCGCGAGTGGAAGAGCGGGACCGCCGACGCGATGAGCGCCTACGAGTACCACTCGCACAGCGAGACCGAGGTGTGACATAGCGCAGCGGACCGAGTTCGAGGTCGCCATCATCGGCCTCGGCGGCATCGGCTCGGGCGCAGCCTATTGGGCCGCGAAGCGGGCGGGTACCGGCACCCTTGCCCTCGAACGGTTCGAGTTCGGCCACGAGCGTGGCGCTTCTCAGGACCATTCCCGCATCATCCGACTGAGCTACCACCGCCCCGAGTACGTGAGGTTCGCGCGCGAGGCGTATGCAGCGTGGGCCCAACTCGAGGAAGACGCGGGGGAACACCTCGTATTTCGGACGGGTGGGCTCGACCTGTATCCCGAGAGCGCGCATGATTGGATCGATGACTACCAGGGCTCGCTCGATGAATGCGGGGTCCCGTATGAATGGCTCGAGCCGTCAGCCGTGATGGAGCGGTGGCCCCAATGGCGCCTGTCGGACGACGTCCGCTCGATGTACCAAGAGGACTCCGGCATCGTGGCCGCGGCCCGGGGGAATGCAGCACATCGACGAATAGCGGCATCGTTGGGCGCGACTCTCGTACCCAACGCCCGCGTGGATCAGATACGCGAGAGCGAGGGACTCTACGAGCTCGTCACAGGTGCCGGCACCTTTCGCGCGGAGCGGTTGATCATCGCCGCCGATGCGTGGACCAACGAATTGTTGGACCAGCTGTGGCGACCGATCAACCTCGTGGTGACCCAGGAGCAGGTCACGTATTACGCCTCACGGGATCTCGAAGCGTTCGGTCCCAAGCGGTTCCCCATCTGGATCTGGATGGGGGAGCCATCCTTCTATGGGGTTCCGGCGTTCGGGAAGCCCGGGGCGAAGATCGGGCGCGACGTGGGGGGGCCCGAGGTCACCGGCGATGCGCGTTCCTTCGAGCCGCGCACCGATTACTCCGAGCGACTCGATGCGTTCATGCGGGAGCACCTGCCGGATGGATTCGGCCCCTATCTCGAGCAGAAGACGTGTCTGTACGCGATGACTCCCGACAGAGAGTTCGTCCTTGATCTCGTCCCGGGGCACCCGCGCGCCGCGGTCGCACAAGGGGCCGCGCATGGTTTCAAGTTCGCAAGCGTCTTTGGCAGATCCCTCGTCGAGATGGTTTACGAGGGTCGCGCAGAGTCAGATGTGGGCGCGTGGGGTATCGAGCGGGAGATCCTGACGATGAACGACCCACCCAGGGCCCTGGTGATGTGACCTTTGACGGGAGATACAAATCCGCTCGGTTATGGGGCGAGGCTGCGCGTCGATACGACCTCTCAGACGTACAGGCGCGAACTCAATGACGGTTTGACGGTGCGAGCTCAATCCAAGGTGGGACACCAGGTTCTTGGGATAGGCGCGGCTACATCCGCGACTATCCGGATCACATGGCCCAATGGAGCGACCGACTGCAAGACAGCCGCCGCTGGCTCGACCATCGCCCTAAAGCGGGGTTTTGGGCTGCTGACCCCCACCCCCTCGGCTGGGTTGGTCTACCCGGTTGGGGGATTACGTGCGGCCGCCGAACGGTCGACCCTATGCGTAGGAGCATCCATCACAATCCTACGGGGGCCACCGAATGATCAGATGGGAAGAGGAAGGCGTAGCGCGGCCCGGCAAGTCACGTCCGCCGGTCAAGCGAGGTCTATTCACAGATGCAACCATGTCCCTATCCCTCAGCCTCGATCGCTTGTTGTCCGTCGGTCGCAAGGACGCTCGCACGACCGTGGGCCCACGTCGCCTCCCATCCCAGGATCGGTCGGGAAGCATCCAGATGTAGCTTGCCCGCTCTCCGGCGGGGCATGATGGCGATATGAAGACGACCCTTAGAGCAACCATCGCCGTCGTCGCGGCCACCGCGCTCCTCGGCGGGGGTCTCCTGTGCTGGACGCTGGTGTCCGGTCCTCGGAAAGCCTCTTCGAGCTCTCCCGAGAGCCGGAGCACCGTCGTTGAAAGGCTCCCACAGACCATCGACCGCGTTGCCCGTTCCCCGAAGCGAGTCGGACCCCCCAAGGGTTACTCACCATCGCCCGGGGACCCCGTGTTTCGTCTTCGCATACCCAAGATCCAGCTGGACACCGTCGTGGTTGAAGGCGTCAGGCCGCAGGACCTCGTCAGCGGACCGGGGCACTATCCATCTTGCAGAGAGGGGTTCGAGCTTCCTCTCTGCTCTCATCATGAGGAGGTTCTGCCCGGCGAGAAGGGGCGCGTCATCGTGTCCGGTCATCGAACGACCTATGGAGCTCCGTTCTGGGACATGGACGCGCTGGCGCGCGGCGATGCTGTCATCATTCAGACGGAGTGGGGCCGGTTCGTCTATCGGGTGACGCGACAGAAGATCATCGACGCCGCCGAGTCCGGCTCGGTCGTAAAGAAGGGCAAGAAGGCCGAGATCATGTTCACCACTTGCCATCCGAGATTCTCTGCGGCTCAGAGGCTGCTCGTGTTCGCGGAGTTGAAGGCAACCTAGCCTTCGAGCTGCAGCGAGCACGTGCGGGTCGGTCCACCTCATTCCGGGTGGGGGAGTCGTGCTCGCCAGACCGCAGCATCCAGATCTCTCCCCGGGCGTCCGACCCACCCTCCTGCGATCAGATGCCCCTCATCCGCCACCACCCATTTGATCTGTTGTTCGCTGCCGGGTAGTGCGTACGCTCTGCTGGTCTGCAGTTCCCAAGTGGTGCCGTCGACCGAGGTCCACACGGCTCCATCGATCTCCCCATCCGTGTGTGTGACGCGTCCCACGGCTACGAGACCCACCGGAGTGGACGTCACGCCAAGGATCATCTGGTCGCCGTGCCCACCCAGATCGCCTCGCGAGGGGACGCGTTGCCAGCTCTTCCCGTCGCGCGAGAGCCACACGGCCGCATCCCCCTCGCCATCTCCCTCGTCGTGGCCCACCGCCACGAATCCTCGACGATGAGGTTCCACCGTGATGATCTGCTGGTCGCCCGCCCCACCCAACACTTCCTCGCCCGCCTTGACACGAGACCAGACGACTCCGTTCGATCTCCACAGCGCGCCGTCGAAATCGCCGCCGGCGGCATCGGTTCCTGCAGCGATGAGGGTGTTCCCGTTCCGAGTCACGCTACGGATGTCCTGCGTTTCCGGTCCGGCGAACGTGCCGTCATTCTCCTGACGGATGACCCAATGGCTTCTTCCGGTGACCGACGTCCACACTGCACCATCGACTTCGCTGCCTGGGGTGGACTCCCATGTGGCTCCGATCGCTACCCATCCGTCGCCGCCGTACGGGACAACCCGGTTCATGTACTGAGGTCCCAGGCCGTCGAACACGAGCTCGCTGTGGCTGACGCGTTGCCAGTCGTTCCCATCCGATACCCACACCGCCGCGGCGAGATCTTCCGACGAACCGAGGCCTTGACCGTCTCTCCCCACGGCTATGAGTCCGCGGCCTCGGGCTCGGACGCCGGATATCTCTTGATCCCCGGGTCCACTGAAGGGGTCCTCGGTTGAGGATGGGGCCTCCGCCCACTGGGCTCCGTCGTCGGAGATCCAGACGGCGCCATCCAGGTCGCCTGCAGCGGATTGGGTGTGGCCGACCGCAACGAGTTGGTCTCCGGTCGCTTCGATGCGGTTGATTCCCTGATCGAAGGCCCCGCCCAAAGATCCGTTCACGTCCGCAACACGCTGCCAGTCGAGCCGGCTGAGTGGCGCACTTGACCCATCGCCTGGCTCGCTCGCGGACTCCGATGGCTCCCGACCTGGTGCTGCGTCGTCTCGGGACGCGACGAAGGCGTAAACCGCGATGACCGCCAGGGCCAAGAGCATCGATGCGGCCAGGAATCGAGGAACCAGTCGAGGTTTGCGGCGTGCCTCGACCGTCGTGCCCATCTTCTTGCCCCATCGGGGAGTTCCGTCGAGTTGGAGCACGCGGTCTGGTTCGGGCCCCGACGGCTCGGACCCCGCTAACGGGTACCACGCCACCTCGCGCGCTGCGATCGCCTCGTCGATCCCTCGCAGGGAGAGAAGGCCAATGTCTTTAAAGTCGAACCGGCCGCGACTCCCGACCAACCGGCTGACCAACTCGGAAACGATGATCTGCCCGCCTTGCGCGCTGTCGCACAACCTCTTGGCGATCACGACCGGAGTGCCGAAGTAGTCCTCTTCCTCCGCGATGGGCTCACCCACCTCGAGTCCGATCCGGACCCCCAAGGAAGCGTCTTCCTCACGGTTGTGCGCCTGAACCGTTCGCTGGATATCGATGGCGCAATGGAGGGCATCTATGGCGCTGGCGAAGACCGCCATGATGCCATCGCCGAGGTTCTTGACCTCGCGCCCGGAGTGGCGGGTGACTGTATCTCTCAGAATCTTGAAGTATGCGCGCCTGAGTTCGTCCGCGGCGTCATCACCCAGGCCCGAGAGAAGCTCGGTGGAACCGACCAGGTCGGTGAACAAGACGGTGATGGTGCCGGTCATCGCCATGACGAAAGTCCGAATCTAACGTTCCGTCGTTCTGCTTCATGGATTGAACCCCAGTATCCGCGTGGAAGCCCAGCAACCCAAGCGAACAAGTGCGGGATTTGCGACACAATGTCGTTTATGAGTATCAAGCCGGGCGCCGCCGTTGAAGACGTCGTGGTCGTCGGGGGCGGTGTCGGAGGGCTTTCCGCCGCCATGTGGCTGGGCCGCTACCGTCGCGCCACCCTGGTTGTGGACTCCGGCGACCAGCGGAACCTGGCGTCTCACAAGTCTCACGGGTACCTCACGCGCGATGGTGTTCCCCCCGAGGAGCTCTTGGAACTGGCTCATCGCGACGCGATCGCGTATGAGGCGGTCAGGGTCGAGTCAGGAGAAGTGACTTCTATCGGCCGAGCTGGGAATGACTTCGATG
This sequence comes from Actinomycetota bacterium, assembly GCA_030913945.1. Classification (GTDB taxonomy): domain Bacteria; phylum Actinomycetota; class CADDZG01; order CADDZG01; family WHSQ01; genus JACCXF01. The sequence continues at coordinate 6,490 of JALZOM010000155.1, read as the reverse complement.
TTGCCATCGGCGATCGCCATGTGATGGCTCATCGGATCGTGCTGGCGACTGGAGTGAGCGATGTGCACCCGGACATCCCTGGGTTCGACGACCTTTACGGTCGCGCCGTCTTCCACTGTTCGTGCTGCGATGGATTTGAAGCGCGTGGACAAGAAGTCGTGGCGATCGGGTGGGGGGAGCACACGGCGGGTTATGCCCTAGACCTTCTGGAGTGGGGCGCGCGGGTCACTCTGGTGACTAACGGCGAGACCTTCGAGGGTGACGATGCCTGCAGGGTCGCCCTCGAACGGAACAACATCGAGCTGGTGGAAGAGCGTGTGATCGAGCTCCAACGCGAGGGGACCTCCATGACGGGCGCGCGGCTCGAATCCGGTGAGATCGTCTCGGGGACCATGGCTTTCTTCTCCATCGCTCATCGGCCTCGCACATCGCTGGCACAGGAACTCGGCTGCGACATAGAGGACGACGGGTACGTCGAGGTCGATGAGCACGGACGGACATCGGTTGAGGGCGTTTATGCAGTGGGGGATGTAGCCCCGGGCGAACAACTGATTCAGGTCGCTGCTGCTGCGGGCGCTATAGCTGGGATCGCGTGCGCGATGTCCCTCAGGGGGATAGATTCCGCGTCTCACTCTCCCGTGCCGGGACCGGATCCAGACGAGGAGCTGGACGCGGCGACGGAGGCTCTCGGAAACTGATACGAGAGGGTTACCCGGGCTCGATGCGGGCGCCGGCCTCGAACGTCGAGCCGTTCCTCACGGTCGCTCCCATCCCGATGACAACGAGGTCATCCCCGGACTTCACCGCGCCGGCCGTTCCGACCCGAGCGTCACGTCCCACGCGTACGTTCGCGTCGATGATCGCGTTCTCTATGGTTGCTCCGGCCTCCACGTGGCAATCTTGGAGCAGCACTGAATCTCGAACGACGGCGCCATCCTCGATCACCACGCCGGGCCCCAGTACCGAGCGCGCGATCTCGCCATGAACGGAACACCCAGGGGACAGCAGCGTGTTCTCGTTGGCAGCAGAGGTGTGGATCCGGGCGGGGGGGCGCTGCGCTCCTACGGTATGCACCGGCCACCTAGGGTCGCCCAGATCGACGTCGGGCGGGTCGTTGAGCAGGTCCATGTGCGCACCCCAGTACGCGCTGATGGTCCCCAGGTCACGCCAGTAACCTTCGAGCCGGAACTCCGCTGCGCGCTTCTTCTCGACCATCCAGGGCAGAACGTCGTCCCCCAGGTCCTCGAGTCCCGAATCATCGTCTTCATCTTCGATAGCGGCTGCGAGGTGCTCGAGGCGATCGAGTAGGGGCGCCGGTGCAAAGGCGAAAACCTCGGTAACCACTACCGAGGTCTTCGGTTCCTCCGGTTTGTAGTCGTACTCGACAACGCTCCCGTCCTCGCTCACCACGACTCCGAAGCGCGAGGCGTCGTCCTCGCCGACTTCGGTGGTCACCATGGTGACGTCTTTCTCAGTGCTGAGGTGATGCGCGACGACGTCTCGGTAGTCGAGCCTGTAAACGTGATCGGCGCTCAGGACCAACAGGACGTCGGGGTCGTGCTCCCGGATCAATCGCGCGTTGCGCCAGATAGCGTCGGAGTTCCCCTGGTGGAAACCGCCCGCCTCGTCCCCCAAGTGTGGGTTAAGGATGCGAAGACCTCCGTAGGAACGATCGAGGTCCCACGGTCTTCCGTTCGAAACGTAGTCGTTCAGCGCCTGGGGCTGGTACTGCTGGATGATCCAGACGTCGTCTATCCCGCTGTGCATGCAGTTGCTCAACGGAAAGTCGATCAATCGGTATATCCCCCCATAGGGCATCGCCGGCTTGGCTCGACGCTCCGTCAGGACCTCGAGGCGGCTACCTGCTCCTCCTGCCATGACCAGTGCGAGAACGCGGGGAGGTTTCACGGCTACCTTTCGGACGGTTGGCGGGCGCGCAATCTACAGCAGCGGGTGCCGTACAGGCGCCGAGCAAGTCAGGCCGCTATCGCGCGCTCGATGACTTTGGTCGCCGCCAGGAGGTCGGGAGGAAGCAGCGTTCCGGGAACGCCCCGGCGAGCGCGACTCGAGGCGAAACCATTCCCCGCGTAGAAGATGCGCTCCACGCCGAGGGCCTTCATCCCTCGGAGGGTTTGCACGGCCCTCGAACGGCTCGTACTTCGATGGGCCACGATCACCACGACGTCGGGTTGGCTGGACCGAGCCGCATCGAACAGATGCTCGTTCCGTCCTCGCTCGGTGGGCATGACGCAATCCCATCCCCTGCGCGACAGGAGGACTGCGAAGGCCTCGAGCGCCACGGTGTGGTTTTCGAATGGAGCGGTCGACAGGAAGACTCGACCCCCCGACGCCGGACGAAGGCCCTGTGCCCCCCGGGCTATCCACCGGCGGGCCGCAGCGGTCAGCATCTGCTCTCCCAACACATCACAGCTCCCCGCCAGCCACCTGTCACCGACGCCACGGAGCGCCGGGATGATCACTGCTTGCACCGCTCGTTCGTAGTCCATCTCCCGATCGAGCTCGGCCAGGACGCGCTGCATGCGCTCGGCGTCGTGGCCGGAGGCGGCATCGAGCAGAGGTGTGACGAAACGCTCCACTCTGCGGCCTTCGATGGCACGGAGGAGGTGGACCGCGTCCGGGGGTGGGCGGCCACTCGCGATCTCGTCGCGTAGAGCACGCAACTGGGAGACTTCGAGACCGGCGTACCGGCGGTGCCCCCCGTGGGTTCGGTGGGGGTTCGGCCACCCATATCTCCGCTCCCATGCGCGCATCGTCGGTATCGGAATACCAAGCATCTTGCTCACTTCGGAAGCCGTCAGCTCCAGGGCTGCTGAGCTAGATCCGTCCGCTGGTTCGCTATCGAGCTTGACGTTTTGCATAGGTTCGAGAGTTACCCAGGACAGAGCGGGGGGTAACCCAAACCGAATCAATCGGCACTCTATGCAGGGGGTTGTTGCCTCATGGAAGACTTCAAGAACGGTCTCGGAGACGCCTGGGCATCGGTGGCCACTTTCATTCCTAAGCTCATCGGTTTCTTGCTCATCCTGCTCATCGGCTACTTCATAGCCAAAGCACTGGCCAAGGTTCTCGACGGTGTTCTCGAGCGGGTCGGTTTCGACCGTATGGTCGAGCGTGGGGGAGTAGGCAAGGCGTTGTCGAAATCCAGCTACGACGCCTCATCCTTGCTGGGGAAGATCCTGTTCTATGTGCTGATGCTGTTCGTTCTTCAGCTCGCGTTCGGCCTCTTCGGTGACAATCCCATCAGTGACTTGATCACCGGCGCCATCGCGTACCTCCCGAAGGTGTTCGCCGCGATCGTCATCGTCGTCGTCGGCTCCGCCATCGCTGCCGGCGTGAAGGAGATCGTCGAGGCCTCTATCGGTGGCCTCAGCTACGGGCGGACGCTCGCTCTTGCTGCCAGTGTGGCCATCCTGGTGATCACAGGCTTCGCTGCATTGAGTCAGCTCGAGATCGCCGAGGACATCGTGAACGGCATGTTCTATGCACTCCTTGCGATCATCGTTGGGTCCGCAGTCGTTGCGGTTGGCGGCGGCGGGATCCAGACGATGAAACGTTACTGGGAACGAGCTGCCACACGCGCAGAGCGCGAGTCGAGTTCGATCAAGGACGAGGCATCTGGTGCCAAGGAGCGGATCCAGGAGCGCGCGCAGGAGCGTAAGGAGCAGCTCTCGAGTGCAACGGATCAAGGTTCGTCCGAGGAGCAAACCCCAACTTCTCAGGGTGCGGCGCCCTCCACGGAGCCGATCCGGATCGATTCGACGAACCGTCCGGCCGACAGGTAGGGATCGAAACAGGTAAGCACCAACATCAGATTCAGTAGAGGGGCGCGTGTCCGGGACACGCGCCCCTTTGCGTAGACGAAGGAGAAGGACTCTCGCCCGCCGCTCGTAGCTGGGTGGGCGAAAGTCGTGAAGGCCCTATGAGCCTTCGGCGCCGGCGGGGGTCCGCCGGCGGCGGTCCGCCGGCCGGGGGTCGTCGCCGGAGTAACCACGAGCCACCATCGTCATGAATTGATAGACGGCGTCTTCTGCGACCGCGAGGGGTCCCTGGCGGAAGCCTCGCGAGGACACGCCCTTGTAGACGGACTCGCAAGCGCTCCAGTCCTGGAGATTCGTGATGTCCCAGAAATCCGAGGCGTAAGTGGCGTCGAAGTCGGCCCGGTCGAATGATTCCGGCGCGAACAACCACTCGCATTCGATATAGGAACGACCTTTGGCGAGGGGTTCGATCCTGTGAGTGAGTACGTAATCCGGATGCAGGCTGATGAGCAGATTGGGGAGAAGCCCGACGTAGAACACCTGTCGCCTGCGCCGCTCGTCCAGCCCGCGCAGCATCTCGCCGTAGCTCTCACCGGTGAGCGACATGGTCGTGGCGTGCTCCATGAGGTCCATGCTGCCCCCAACCCACGCTCCGTTTGGAGTGGCATTCTCACCGCTGTCGGGCGGAGTTACCTGACAGAGTTCGGGGTGGATGTTCGAACAGTGGTAGCACTCGTGGTAGTTCTCGTGCACGATCTTCCAGTTCGCATCGAGGACGTATTCATGGCGCGCGCCACGAACGAGGCGCTCTGGTTCGTAGTGGGACACGTATTCGTCGAGGTTCCCGATGTAGTCCGAGAGGTCCATGCCGTCGCCCGACGCGTTGACGAACAGCCAGCCGTGCCACTGGTCGAGTCTCGCCTCGACCAAGGGGTAAGCCTTCCTATCGAAGTCCGGGACATCACCGAAGTGAGGTGCTCCTCGAAGAGAGCCGTCGGCGCCATAAACCCATGCGTGATACGGACACTTGATGACTTTGGAGTTCACGCACGTGCCGGGCTCCATGAGCTCGTGTCCCCGGTGCCTGCACACGTTATAGAAGGCGTGAAGAACGCCGGACTCGTCCCGGCTGAGGATGATGCCTTCCGTCCCTACGGACAGGGCGCGCCGATCCCCGGGGGAGGGCAGATCATCGGTTCGACCCACGCACACCCAGCCGCCATCGAAGAAGTTCCGGCGCTCCCAGGCGAATACCTCGTCGGACGTATAGGCCTCGCCCGGCAACGTCGTCGACCGCCCGAAAGGGGCTAAAACGCGCGCCAGGGCGGCGGCGTCGAGCGGCGCCCTTTCTTTGGTTCCCATCCGGTACCTGCTTTCGTCTCGGGTTCGACCAACCAAAACTAGCATCGAGAAAGCTGCGGCGGCTTACTTTTCAGCCGTTAGTCCGCCTCTATGCGGGTATAGCTCCCTGGACAACGTTTTACAAAAAGAGGAGTGGATATGTTCGGACGCAAGAAGAAGGTCGTTGAGCCGACCACCTCGCTCGACGCTGCCGCAGCATCTCTCGTTACTATCGGCGCTCTGAACTGGGGCTTAGTGGGTCTCTTCAATTTCGATCTCGTGGCGACGCTCTTGGGACGTGGGTCAAAACTCTCGCGCCTCGTTTACACGGCCGTGGGCGCCAGCGCTGTGTACCTCGCTCTCGACGTCGCGGACTGACTTCGCCACGGTCCCGCCGGCGGACAAAGGGTTAGGGTCACTCGACGTCGGGCCTAGTTCAGGAGGTTGGAAGCACGATGTCGAGACGAGCACCCGCGCCCGCAGACACGATCCTGACTTCGGTCCCCGTGTTCACGATGAACCCCGCTCAGAGATGGGCTGACTTCGTCGCCATCACTAGGGACCGCATCGTCGCAGTGGGAGACGCGGCAACGGTGAAGGACTGGATCGGGCCCAGCACAAAGGTGGTCGACCTGAACGGTGGACTCATCCTGCCCGCCTTCCAAGACGCACACGCGCATCCGCTGCAGGGCGGGCTGGCGCAACTTCGGTGCGAACTTCACGATGCCTCCGGTCGCGATGCCTACCTCGAAATAATCCAGCGATACGCGCAGGACCATCCGGATGCTGAGTGGATCGACGGCGGCGGCTGGTCGATGGACGATTTCCCCGGCGGCACTCCGGACAGGTCGCTGCTGGACACGATCGTCCCGGACCGACCCGTGTTCCTTACCAACCGGGACGGCCACGGTGCCTGGGCCAATTCGCGCGCCCTCGAACTCGCCGGCATCGACGACTCGACACCCGATCCAAGCGGTGGCCGGATCGAACGGGACGAACGCGGCGAACCCCAGGGGACCCTGCACGAGCACGCGATGGATGCCGTTGCGGCTCTCGTGCCCGAGGCGACGCCCGAGGAGCGGGAGGAGGGGCTCCGCCTTGCGCAAAGACAACTCCACGCTCTCGGGATCAGCTCGTGGCAGGACGCCTGGATCGTGGATCGGGAGTTCGACGCGTACGTAGCGCTCGAGGAGCGAGGTGAACTGTCCGCGCGCGTCGTCCTGTCACTGCTGTGGGAACGTGATCGCGACGAGTCACAGATCGACGGATTGATGGAACGGAGGCGACGCGGGAACCTCGAACGCGTCAAGGCCGACACGGTCAAGATCTTTCAGGACGGCGTTGTCGAGAACTTCACGGCCGCCATGCTC
>JALZOM010000147.1 GCA_030913945.1 Actinomycetota bacterium | reverse complement strand
CGGGACACGACGATGACGATGATGATGACCACGACAACAGCGGTTCCGGCGGCGGCGACGACGACGACGACACCAGCGGTTCCGGCGACGACGACTGAATCCATCTGGATCAGGTCGAAGAGAGGCGCTCCGGCGCCTCTCTTTCGCGGTGGGGGGCATCGGGTAGGTTTGGAAACCCTTCTCAGCAGCTCGCCCCCGACCACAGGAGTTCCCTCATGCCGAAGAAGACGCATCGCGTGACGTTGATCCCGGGCGATGGCACGGGTCCCGAGATATCCGAAGCCACTCGCCGCGTGCTCGAGGCAACCGGCGTGGCGTTCGACTGGGACGTGCAGCATGCGGGACAAGATGTGATGGAGGAGCACGGGACGCCGCTTCCGGACCACGTCCTCGAATCGATCCGGTCCAACTCGGTCGCGATCAAGGGACCCATCACCACTCCCGTGGGGACCGGCTTCCGCAGCGTCAACGTGGCGCTCCGGAAGGAGCTCGATCTCTATATGTGCCTTCGTCCCTGCAAGTCGTACAAGGGAGTCAGATCGAGGTACAAGGACATCGACTTGGTGGTGGTGCGCGAGAACCACGAGGATCTCTACGCCGGCATCGAGTTCGAACAGGGTTCCTCGGAGGCTGCGAAATTGATCGATTTCATGACCGATCTCGGGGCGCGCAGGGTGCGGGAGGATTCCGGCATCTCGATCAAGCCGATCTCCGTCACCGGCACGCGGCGGATCGTGAAAGGCGCCTTCGACTACGCCGTCAAACACGACCGGAAGAAGATCACGGCGGTCCACAAGGCGAACATCATGAAGTTCTCGGACGGTCTGTTCTTGAAAACCGCGACCGAGGTGGCGGAGGAGTACAGGGACTCCGGCGTCGAATTCGAGGAGCGCATCGTCGACAACATGTGCATGCAACTCGTTCAGAAGCCGGAGCTCTATGACGTCCTCGTCCTTCCCAACCTTTACGGCGACATCGTTTCGGATCTGGGGGCGGGTTTGATCGGGGGGCTCGGAGTCGCACCGGGCGGGAACATCGGTGACGAGGCGGCCGTCTTCGAACCGACCCATGGTTCTGCGCCGAAGTACACGGGCCAGAACAAGGTGAACCCGATGGCGATGATGCTCTCCGGGGTGCTGATGCTGCATCACCTCGAGGAGATGGAAGCCGGCGACCGCCTCGAGAAAGCGATCGAAGCGGTCATCGCAGCCGGCGACAAGGTCACCTACGACATGAAACCGTCGCGGGACGATCCCTCGGCGGTCGGAACGTCAGAGGTGGCCGATGCCGTCATCGAGAAGCTGGAACAGTCTTAGAAAAGGGGAACCCGAACATGGCTGGAGGAACTCGAAAGGTAACGGTCGTCGGCGCGGGGAACGTCGGATCCAACACGGTTCGCCGGATCGCCGAGAAGGATCTTGCCGACGAGGTCGTGATGATAGATATCGTCGAGGGACTACCTCAGGGCCTGGCTCTGGATATCAACCAGTCGGCGCCGGTCGAGGGATTCTCGTGTCACGTCACCGGAACGAACGACTACGCGGATACGGCGGAGTCCGATGTCTGCGTTATCACGGCAGGTCTTCCGCGCAAGCCCGGCATGAGCCGGATGGACCTTCTCGAGAAGAACTCCGAGATCGTCGGCCAGGTGACCGAGCAGCTCGCCAAGAACTCTCCCGAGTCGACGCTCATCGTCGTCTCGAATCCGCTCGACGAGATGACGTACCTCGCCGCGCTCGTATCGGACTTTCCGAAGGAGCGGGTGATGGGCATGGCGGGAGTGCTGGATTCCTCTCGCTTGCGATACTTCATCGCTCAGGAGTTGAACGTGGCGCCGGGAGCGGTCGAGGCGATGACGCTGGGTTCGCACGGCGACCAGATGGTGGCTCTCCCTCGTCACGCGACGGTCGAGGGCAAACCGTTGCCCGAGCTGGCGGACGACGCAGCCTTGCAGAAGCTCTTCCAGAGGACGCGTGATGCCGGTGCCGAGATCGTCGGTTACCTGAAGAAGGGCAGCGCCTTCTACGCTCCGTCGTCGTCGGCCGCCGCGATGGTGAACGCGATCCTCGAGGACACGGGCGATGTCTATCCCACCTGCGCATGGACGACCGGCCAGTACGGAGTGTCGGACGTGTACCTGGGGGTGCCGGCGAGATTGGGCACCGGTGGCGTCGTCGACATCGTCGAGCTCGATCTCAACGAGGACGAGTTGAGCCAACTCCGAGAGGCGGCCGAGGCGATCCGATCGAAGTGCGAGGAGCTGTCGACCGCGCGAGGCTAGGGGTTAGCCGGGGTCTCTCCGCAGCTTCCCCGTTGGGGTACGGGGAAGCTCCTCCACCAGTTCGATGGCCCGGGGGCATTTCGAGCCCGACAGGCGCTCACGCGCCCAGGTGCGGAGGGCCTCGGGATCGAGCGGTTGACCGAACGCCGGGACGACGAGAGCGCGGACCTCCTGACCCCATTCGTCATTGGGAGCGCCGTAGGCGAGCACCTCCGCAACCGAGGGATGTTCGAGCAACACCTGTTCGACCTCCTGTGGGTAGACATTCACACCCCCGGTGATGATGGTGTCGTACTTGCGGCCGGTGAGATAGAGGTAGCCGTCCTCGTCCAGTCGCCCCAGGTCGCCCGCGGACCAGGCCCCGCCGCGCCACGCGTTCGAGGTCTTCGGACGATCGCGCCAGTACTCGAAGCGTTCGGCCCCTGCGTCGGCGATCCAGACCTCGCCGGTGTCACCGGGGGGCAACTCCGACCCGTCCTCGTCGAGGATGCGGATCGTGGCACCCGACCGGGTAAGGCCAACACTGCCCGGCTTCCGTAGCCACTCATCGCTCGAGATGCGGGACACCTGGCCCTCGGTGGAGCCGTAGAACTCCCATACCGATCGCTCGGGAAAGAGATCGATGGTTTTCCGTTTCGTAGCCTCGCGGATCGGGGCTCCCGCATGAGCCACCAGGCGAAGAGAAGAGAGATCGTGCCTCGTTAGTGTCGCCGCTGGCAACGCGACGATCCGTTCAAGATGGGTCGGAACCATGAACGTGCTCGTTACGCCGAAAAGTTCGAACGAGGCGAGGACGTCGGCCGCGTCGAAACGGTCTCGGATGACGACCGTGCCGCCGGCCTCAAGGACCCGGAGCGCGAAACGATGTGGTGCCGAATGGCTCAGTGGCGAGCACACGAGGTGTACCTCGTCCGCGGCCAGGCCCCAGAGCCTGCGGAAATCGTCCGAGCTCCGGGCCGCCTTCCCCTCGTCCGCCGGGGGAACCCACACTCCCTTCTGGAGCCCGGTCGTCCCCGACGTGTAGTGCATGGGCCGGCCAAGCGTGTGGTCGGCGAGATCGGTTGGGGATGACTCGTGCAACAAGCGTTCGTACGCGTCGCCGAACGTGACGATCCGTTCGACGCTGGGATGGCTCTCGAAGGCGCGATCGCAGAACAGCCATCTCGATCCCGAGTCCTCGAGGAGATAGGCGACCTCCCGCTCCGTTTGGAGCGAGTGGATCGGGACGGGGACGATGCCGGCCCGCAGAGCGCCGGTCGTTACCTCCAGGTACTCCGGCCGGTTGGCGGCCAGGATGGCGATGCGATCCCCCCGGCTCACACCCGCCCGGGTCATAGCGCCCACCACGGACCGCTGTCTGGTGTCGAGGTCGGCGTAGGAGGTTACCGAGCCGAGGGTGACGAGGGCGCCCGCATCGGGGGTCGAACGCGCCCTCTCGCCGATGCCGGGCATCTCACCGAGGGCGACGACGGGCAACGGTATGCATCTCCCGAGTATGGCTCGCGCGCCGCTAGCAAGGGCGAATTGCTTAGGGTGTCCGGGCGATGGATAGAAGAGATGAGGTGGGCCTCGCGGATCGACTTCTCGCGCGGGACGAAGGGGCACTCCGAGAGGTGATCGACGCTCACGGAGGCCTCGTCTTCGGCGTGGCCCGACGGGTGCTCGTCGACCCGGATCTGGCTGAGGAGGCTGCCCAGGACACGTTCCTGGCCCTCTGGCGCCGGCCGGGCGCCTTCGATCCGGCGCGCGGCAGCCTCCGCACCTGGCTTGCCGGTATCGCTCGTAACAAGGCGGTGGACATGGTCCGGCGGGAAGAGTCTCGCCGCAGGACCAAAGAATCCCTGATCCAGGAGGCCGACAGGACATCCAGGGAGCCCCTGAGGGACGAACCAATGGCAGCGATCGAGGAGCGGCACGAGGTAAGGCAGGCGCTGGCTCAGCTATCTCCTGTCCAGCGGGAGGCCATCGTCCTGGCCTACTTCGGAGGCCGGACCTATCGTGAGGTGGCAGTCGAGTTGAGCATCCCCGAGGGGACCGCCAAGACTCGCCTGAGGGATGGAATGACCAGACTTCGAGAGCTCGTGACCAGCTACAGAGGGAGCTCATGAGAAAGCCGTTAACACACGAAGAGATCAAGGCGCTAGTGGCTCCGTACGCCCTCGGGGCTCTACCCGAGGATGAGATTCCAGCTGTCCGCTCGCACATCCTGACGTGCGAGGAATGCACGGTCGAGGCGGAGGAACTGTCCTCGATCGCCTCGGGCTTGACGCTGACGGTCGCAGCAGAGGAACCACCGGCCGGCTTTGCAGATCGAGTGTTCGAGAGATTGGATCAAGAAGCACCCTCGGTGGCTGAGCCGTCACGCTGGCGCGGCCGACGATTCCTGCCCGCCCTGGGGGTGGCTGCGCTCCTCGCTCTCACCGCGATCTTCGGAGGCGCCTGGCTCGATGCCCGGAACGATCTGCGCGAGCGGGACGAAGTCGTGCGGGCGCTGCTAGCGAGCGACGGCATGGAGCTCGAAGGGACCGGGGCGACAGGAAAGATGGTCCCCACCGACGACGGAGCCATCTTCGCTGCGACCGGCCTGGAAGCTCCGCCAGACGGCGAGACGTACCAGCTCTGGGTCATGAAGGGCGCCTGCGGCGAGGACGAGAAGGGTCCGTGCGAGATCGAAAGCGTCGGCACGTTCGACGCTTCGGGTGGCCCCGTCGTGCTCGAGACGGCCCGATCGATCGACGGTTTCGATCAAGCTGCGGTCACGGTCGAGCCCGACGGTGGCTCGAACCAGCCGACGACTGAGCCCGTGATCGTCTCGGGCTGACCGCCGCCCCGATCGTCGTCGCGCTGCGGTCATACTTGCGGCCATGAACGAGCCCAGGCGCGTCGTCTACATCATCATCGACGGTATGAACACCGATGCCCTGGAGCAGGCCATCGGTTCGGGCGACGCCCCGGCCTTCGCCTTCCTGAGGGCCAACTCGAGCTACGTGCGCGATTCCGTAGCCGTGTTCCCCACGATCACTCCGGCCGCGACCGCCTCGCTGGTGACGGGGGAGGTTCCCGCGCGCCATGGCATCCCCGGGATGTGCTGGTACGACCGGGAGGCCCAGCGATTCGTCAACTACGGTCAGAGCCCCCGAGCCGCCATCGTCGAAGGCGTGTCACAGATCGTTCGGGATTTCCTCGAGAACCTCAACTCGGTTCACCTCAGTCCGAATGTCAAGACGATCCATGAGCGGTTGCACGAGCAGGGCCTGACCACCGCATCCGTCAACTTTATGATCTTCCGGGGGCCGTTCACGCACGAGCTCCAGCCGAACCTGCTCGAGAAGTTGTTCCTGAACAAACACCTACCGGACACGATACCCGGGCCCAAGGAGCATTACTTCGCCGACATCGTCAGCGGGCCGACCGATGCATGTTCCGACCTGTTGTCGGTTCGAGGCATAGCGAAACGGATCAGGGCCACCGACGGCTGGGCCGCGTGCGTCACGCGTGAGCTGCTCGAGAAGAAGGCAGCTCACATGATCCTGTTCTATCTCCACGAGAACGATCACACCTCACACACAGACGGGCCAGCCTCGCAGGTGAACAATCTCATCGAGGCTGACAAACATCTTGCGCATGTCCTCGACGCGTTCGATAGTTGGGAGCAGGCCGTGGAGGAGGTTGGATGGGTACTGACCGCGGACCACTCGCAGAGTCCCATCTCTGACGACAAAGATCACATCTGCGATCTCTCGGAGGTCCTGGACGACTTCAAGCAGGTGCGGCCGGACAAGGGCAAGGAGCCTTTCAAGAGCAACGACCTCGCTTGTGCCGGCAACGGTCGGGTCGGGTTCATCTACCTGCACGAATCGCGCCGCGATCTTCTACAGGAGCCGGTCATCCAGGTTCTTATGGAGCATCCGAGCATCGATCAGGTCATGTGGAGGGACGGCGACGGGTACGTGGTCCAGAGCCAGAGCGGGCATCTTCGTTTCACCGAAGGAGCCCGGGTGTACGACGAACGGGACAATCACTGGTCGTTCGAGGGCGAACTCGGTCCGGTCTCCGGGGTGGTCGATGACGGTTGCGTCCGGACGCCGGAGTATCCCCTGGCGATGTGGAGGATCAAGTCGGCCCTCGATCTGGATCGCATCGGTGACATCGTGGTCACGCCCAAATTGACGCACGAGTTCTGTGACCTGGCGGGGGGCGATCATCGCGGTGGCGGCGACCATGCTTCGCTACACGCTCAGGACTCGCTCATCCCGTTCATGTCCACGCTGGCAGATCCTCCGAGGCGTCCTACGTCGGTGGATCTGGTTCCGCACATCGAGAACCACTTCAAGTCTCTCGCGCGATGAAGACGCTCCTTATCTCGAATGCCCAATCGGGTGGCTCGGATGAAGAGACGGTAGCCACGATCGCCTCGATGCTGGGCGAGCTCGGAGACGTCGAGCCGATCAGCCCCACCTCTCTCGAATCCTTCTACGAGGAGGTCGGCGATGCGGGCCGGCGCAGCGACCTGATCGTCGTGGCGGGAGGGGACGGCACCTTCAACAGCATGATCAATGCGCTCAAGGATGACCTCGCCGGGCGATCCTTCGGTCTGGTGCCGATGGGGACGGGTAACGACCTGGCCCGCACCCTCGGGTTGCCCGAGGACCCGATCGAAGCCGCAAGCCAGCTAGTCGCCGGCCGGGAGCGCTCGCTGGACGTGTCGAGAGCTTCGGGGGCCGGGGTTGAGAGGTTGTTCGTGAACGCGTGCATGGGCGGTTTCCCCGTGGACGTCAACGAGGCGATCGAGGGCGGGGATCTGAAGAAAAGGCTGGGACCGCTCGCCTTCTGGGTGGGCGGCGCCAAGGCGCTCACCGACATGACGCGCTTCACCGCCCAGATGAACGACATCGAGGTGGAGAACTGTGTGGCCGTCGGGGTGGGGAACGGAAAGACCTGCGGGGGAGGCATCGAGGTGTGGCCGGATGCGGATCCGGCGGATGGGCAACTCGACGCTTGCGCCCTGCCGGTCACCGGTCCGGCCGAGGCCGTGAAGCTTGCAGCCAAGGTGCGAGATGGCAAGCACCTCGACATCGAAGGCGTCGCCACGACCCGAGGGAACCGGATCGAGATCAGCGCCAGCGAAGACATCGAGTTCAATGTCGACGGCGAGCTGGTGGATCTAAGTGCTCCGGCCGTCTTCGAGATCGTCGACGCGCTCACCATCCGCGTTCCAGCGTGAGGTGATACGTCGTTGAACATGAGGGAAACCGTTCTAGCGGCGCTGCGCCGTGACCCGGAGCTGGTCCCGAAGATCGCCGGGGCGCTGAAGGAGAAGATAGGAGACGGGAGCCGCACCGCGACGGTAGTTCAGGCTGCCGGCGCGCTCGAACCCATCCTCGAGGAAGCCGTAAGGAAGAGGCCATCGCGGCTGGGACTACTCGGTCTCAAGAGCGCCCACCTCCTCGCTGGCCTGGCTCTCGAGGACGACCGGTCGAACCAGCTGCTGGCAGATATCGGAAGAGGTTTCTCGATCGGCATCGTGTTCGTCGATCTAGCGAATTTCGTCGCCTTCACCGAAAGGAGCGGGGACGATGCAGCCATCGGGGTCGTCAACACGCTGGCGGATATCGTCGAGACCGCCATCCGTCCCTCCAAGGGTCAGCTAGTGAAGCGTCTGGGCGACGGGTTCCTACTGGCGTTTCCTTCCGCCTCTCAAGCGATCCGGGGAGCGATAACGATCCGGGACCGCGCGATGCAGCGCCGGCGGAGCGGGATGAGCCTCCCCCTGATGGTGCGCATCGCCGTCCACGCGGGGGAACCGCTCATCGAACAGGACGATCTCTTGGGACACGACGTGAATCTCACGGCCCGACTGCTCGATCAGTGCCTGCCCGGCGAGGTGGTCGTGTCGGGTGCAGCCAAGGACCTGGCTGCGCGTCGCCTACGCAAGGTCGAGTTCGGCCCCCCGCGCGAAGTGAAGATACGAGGCCTGGCCGGGCGCGTAACCATCTTCACCGCAGATCCTTAGGATTCCGATCCGAACCGGCCGGGGAACGGGCTAGCGGTCGAGGAATTGGTAGGCGAGCATCGAGCCCACCTCGTGGAACAGTTCCTTGGCTTTGGTTGCGCGACTGCGATTGAGGGCTAGGTAGTTGGCGAAGCTGGCGTACGCGCGGTCGAATCCCAGGTCAGTTGCCATGGTCTTGATCCGCAGCGAGTGCATCGGATCCGATACGAGAATCACCGAGTCGTAGCCGAACTCACTTCCGATCTCGCTGACCCCCTCCAGGCTCTCGAGGGTGGTGCGGCCGTCGGACTCGAGGAGGATGCGATCGAGCGGGATGCCCTGCTCGGACAGATACATCTCGCCGGCTTCCGACTCGGTGAACCTGTCGCCGCTCTGCTTGCCCCCGGTCACGATGACCACGTCGGAGAAGCCGCGTTCGAAGATGTCCGCCGCATGATCGAGGCGAGCCTGAAAGACCGGAGAAGGTTCGCCGTCGTACTGGGCGGCCCCCAACACGACGATTGCGTCGGCAGTGTCCAGCTCGTCCAGTTCGTCGTCACGTGACTGCTGCCAGATCTGGAACCCGAGGATCGCGGGATACGCCAAGATAGCGACGACAACGAGAGCTACAAGCTTGAGCAGCCTAGAGGGAGTCAAATAGAGCGGCCCGTTTAACTTCCTGGATGGCTCGGGTCACCTTGATGCCCCGAGGACATGCGGCCGTGCAGTTGAACGCCGTGCGGCACTTGAAGACCCCGCTGCGGCTCGACAGGATCTCGAGTCGTTCGGCCCCCCCGTCGTCGCGAGAGTCAAATATGAATCGGTGCGCGTTAACGATCGCAGCCGGGCCCACGTATTCCTTGTCGGCCCAGAAGATCGGGCACGAGGTCGTGCAGGCCGCACACAGGATGCACTTCGTCGTGTCGTCGAAGCGTTCGCGCTCCTCCGGCGACTGGATCCGCTCACGCTCCGGGTCGTGCTGGCGATCGTCCGTGATGAGCCAGGGCTTCACAGCCAGGTAACCGGCGAAGAAGGGCCCCATGTCGACGATCAGATCGCGCAGGACCGGAAATCCGCGGATCGGTTCGACCTGGATGGGTTGCTTCAGGTCCTTGACGAGGACCTTGCAGGCCAACATGTTGACGCCGTTGATGACCATGGCGTCGGACCCACAGATCCCGTGCGCACAGGAGCGCCGGAGAGCCAGGCCGGAATCGTGCTGCCACTTGATCTTGTGCAGACAATCCAGAAGCCGCTCCATCGGGTCCGCTTCGACCGTGAAGTCCTCGAAGTGAGGCTCCTTATCGGTCTCCGGGTTGTACTTCAGCACCCTCAGCTGGACATCCACGTCAGTACTTCCTTTCCACCGGTTCGTAGCGCCCGAGGGTGACGTCCTTGTAGTTCAGCACCGTCTCGCCCGTCGCCGCCTTGGAGATGAACGAGTGCTTGAGCCAGTGATCGTCCTCGCGCAGCTGATGGTCCTCGCGGTAGTGGCCGCCTCGGCTCTCGGTTCTGGCCCTCGCCGAAACGACCAGTGCTTCGGCCATGTCCAACAGGTAGCCGAGCTCGATGTGCTCGACGAGCTCCGTGTTGAATACCTTGCTGCGGTCCTTCACCCGGGCTCGCCCGTAACGTTCCCTGAGCTTCCCGATCGTCTCGAGGACGTCGAGCAGCGATTCCTCCGTCCGCAGGACGGATGCCTTGTCCATCATCTCGTCCTGCAACAGCGTGTGGATCTCGTGCGGGGATTCCTCGGACTCGCCCTCGGTGAGGGACCGCACCCATTCCTCGGTATGGACGTGGACGTCGTCCGGGATATCGGGCATCGGGTTGGTCGAGGCATACTCGGCCATCGCGACCCCACCCCGCCGGCCGAACACGACGATGTCGAGAAGCGAGTTGGTGCCCAGCCGGTTAGCCCCGTGCACCGACACGCAAGCGCACTCGCCGGCAGCGTAGAAGCCGGGAACGATGGCGCCGGTGTGATCGCGCAGGACTTCGGCGTCGACGTTGGTTGGGATGCCGCCCATCGCGTAGTGAGCGGTGGGCACGATCGGAACGCCCTCTTTCAGCGGGTCGACGCCGAGGTAGGTGCGGGCGAACTCTGTGATGTCGGGCAACTTCTTCTCGACCACCTCGGGATCCACGTCGGTCAGATCCAGGAGGATGTAGTCCTTGTCGGGTCCCGCCCCGCGACCTTCCTTGATCTCGAAGAACTCCGCACGCGAGACCATGTCGCGCGGAGCGAGGTCCTTGATGGTGGGGGCGTAACGCTCCATGAAGCGTTCGCCGTCTGCGTTCCGGAGGATGGCTCCTTCGCCGCGGGCGGCTTCGGACAATAGGATGCCAAGCCGGTAGAGGCCGGTGGGATGGAACTGGAAGAACTCCATGTCCTCTAGCGGGAGACCCTTCCGATATACGACGCCGGGACCGTCTCCCGTCAGGGTGTGGGCGTTGGAAGTGATCTTGAACATCTTCCCGTAGCCACCGGTCGCGAAGAGAACCGACTTCGCATGAAACACGTGAAGCTCACCGGTTGCGATCTCGTAGGCGATGATCCCGCTGCAAACGCCCTCGACCATGATCAGGTCGAGCACGAAGAACTCGTTGTAGAACTCGACCCCGAACTTGTTGCACTGCTGGTACAGCGTTTGAAGGATCATGTGGCCCGTTCGATCGGCCGCGTAGCAGGCGCGTTTCACCGGGGCTTCACCATGGTTCCGGGTATGGCCGCCGAACCGGCGCTGGTCGATCTTGCCTTCAGGCGTTCGATTGAAGGGGAGACCCATCCGCTCGAGCTGCAGGACCGAATCAACCGCTTCTTTGCACATGACGTCGACGGCGTCCTGGTCCGCGAGGAAGTCACTTCCCTTCACGGTGTCGAATGCATGCCATTCCCACGAGTCGTCCTCGACGTTGGCGAGCGCTGCGCACATCCCGCCCTGAGCCGCACCGGTGTGTGAACGAGTCGGATAGAGCTTCGAGATGACCGCCGTGCGGACCCGCTTGCCCGACTCCAACGCCGCCATGAGTCCGGCGCCTCCCGCTCCGACGATGACCGCGTCGTAATGGTGGACGTGAGCCAAGGTCAGCCAGCCGTCGCGGGGTTGAAGGTGACGATGACGGCCGTGCCCATGATCATCAGGATCACGATGAGTGCGTAGAGAGAACCCTTGATCGCGGTCCTGAGACCGTCTCGATGGACGTAGTCATCGATGATGATGCGGGCCCCGTTCCCGCCGTGCAGGAGGGCGAGGAACAGCATGATCCAGTCGAAACTCTTCCAGCCGATGCTGTCCCAGCGCTCGACCACGAAGGCGAAATCGACCCGCTCGACGCCGGCCCCGACGACGTGCATCACATAGACGTGGATGAGCACGAGAAACACGAGGACCACGCCCGAGATCCGCATGAAGAACCACCACCAGACCTCGGTGCTCGAGGGCCGGCGGTCGGCTTCGAAGGCTGTGGGCTTGTTTTTCCTATAGATGTCCTCGACCGTCGCCATTCCGAGCGCATCCTAACCTCGCCGTATCCGGAATAGCATCCTTCGGTGGACCAAGAAAGACGGACCGATTCGGGGATCGAGATACAGCCCGTGTACGGCCCCGGATCGACACCGGATGTCGCAGCGCGTACGGGCTCTCCGGGCGAGCACCCGTTCACCCGCGCCATCTATCCGCGGATGTACCGGGACCGGCTGTGGACCATGCGCCAGTACGCGGGATTCGGCAGCGCCGAGGAGACGAACGAACGTTTCCGTTACCTCCTGGCCGCAGGGCAGACCGGGCTGTCGGTGGCGTTCGACCTGCCAACGCAGATGGGCTACGACTCCGACCATCCCAAGGCGTCGGCCGAGGTGGGCCGGGTGGGGGTTGCCATCGACTCGCTGGCGGACATGGAGATCCTGTTCGATCGGATCCCGCTCGCCGACGTATCCACGTCGATGACCATCAACGCCACGGCTGCGATCCTGTTGCTCCTCTACCAACTCGTAGCGGAGAGGCAAGGGGTCCCTGCCGACGCGGTGACGGGAACGACCCAGAACGACATCCTCAAGGAATACACGGCACGAGGCACGTATATCTATCCCCCGAAACCATCGATGCGCCTGGTCACGGATACGTTCGCTTATTGCCACTCGGAGTTGCCGCGCTGGAACACGATCTCGATATCGGGTTATCACATGCGGGAAGCGGGGAGCACTGCGGTGCAGGAGGTCGCCTTCACCCTCGCGGACGCGATCGCGTACGTGCAGGCCGCCGTGGATGCGGGGCTCTCCGTCGACGACTTCGGCCCACGCCTATCGTTCTTCTTCGCATGTCACATGAACTTCTTCGAGGAGGTCGCCAAGTTCCGGGCCGCCCGCCGGTTGTGGGCAGAGATCATGAAGGAACGATTCGCGGCGGAGAATCCCCGCTCCATGATGCTGCGGTTTCACACGCAGACCGGGGGAGCGACGCTGACCGCCCAGCAGCCCGAGAACAACATCGTTCGAACGACGCTGGAAGCACTCGCCGCGGTTCTCGGTGGGACCCAGTCCCTGCACACCAATTCCTTCGACGAGGCCCTGTCGCTCCCTTCCGAGAAGGCGGCGACCATCGCGTTGCGAACTCAGCAACTCATCGCGTTCGAATCCGGAGTAGCGGATTCGGTCGACCCCCTGGGCGGCTCGTGGCTGGTTGAATCTTTGACGGATGAGATCGAAGAGCGCGCGCGCGATTATCTCGGGCGGATAGATGAGATGGGTGGCGCGGTCGAAGCCATCGAGTCGGGATGGATGAAGCAAGAGATCGAGGAAGCTGCCTATGGGATCGTTAAGCAGGTCGAATCCGGTGAGCGGCCGGTCGTGGGCGTGAACCGGTTCGCGCACGCCGACGAGGAACCCGTCGACATCGAACCCCTGGATCCCAAACTGGAGGAGCGCCAGGTCGCACGCCTGCAGGACGTGCGCGGACAGCGGGACCAGGGCGCCGTCGATGCGGCGTTGAAATCGTTGCGTGAGGCAGCGCAGGGGAGGGACAACCTCCTCTACCCGATGCGGGAGGCTCTGGCGGCCTACGCCACCCTTGGGGAGGTCTCCGACGTGCTGCGCGGCGTCTTCGGCATCTACGAGCCGAGATCACTCTGAGGTGAGCATCGAGCGGATAGCCATCGTTGGGGGCACCGGCCAGGAGGGTTTCGGACTGGCGCTTCGCTGGGCCTCGGCCGGGATCGAGGTCATCCTTGGCTCGCGCGCTGCCGACCGTGCTGCAAAGGCTGCGAACGAGCTGCAGGAGCGCCTCCCGGACGCGCGCGTCTCCGGTCTCGAGAACGAGGCGGCCGTGGGTTCGTCGGAGGTGGTGGCGGTGGTGGTTCCGTATGCGGGTCAAGCGGCCATCTACAAGTCGATCGCGGGATCGATCCGGCCGGACGCGGTGGTCGTCGATTGCACGGTCCCTCTGGCAGCCGCCGTCGGAGGGCGGCCGGCACACGTGCTCGGGGTGTGGGAGGGCTCGGCCGCCCAGCAGGCCGCCGCTCTCGTGCCGCGGGGTACGACGCTCTGTGCCGCGTTCCACACCCTGTCGGCCGAGTTGCTCAGGGACCTCGACACCCCGATGACCGGTGACGTCCTGGCCGTCGGGTCGAAGGCCGGCAAGCCGGTCGTTAAGGAACTGGTCGAGGCGATCCCCGCGCTGCGGTTCGTCGACGCCGGCCCCATCGAGAACGCACGGCTGGTCGAGCCGCTCACAGCCCTGATGATCGGGCTCAACCGCCGTTACAAGACGCACGGAGCCGGGATCCAGATCGTGGGCCTCCCCGAGAGTGCGGACGATTCCGCCGAACAGACATCGCCTGCGTCGCCCGAGTAGCGATTTGTCGGTGACGCCAAGCCGCCACGGGGGGGAGCTAGCCGCCCTCCCGTTTGAGGCACACGAAGGCGAGACCCATCTTGACTATTACGGTTCGAACGGTATCTGTCGCCGTCTATTCGTGCTTCAGGAGCGAGTCCCCGATGAGCCAGAACATCGGAGGCCACAACCCGACGAATAGGGCACGACGTTCGGCGTTGCCTCGCTCCTCCTGGTCGACCGTCTTCGCCCGTATCCAGAGCGTGATGCAGAGAACGATCGAACCCAATGACGCGCTGTGCATATAGGTGCTTCGCAGGCCGACACGGTTCATGATTTTCGTCAACATGGACGTGTACATACCCACTCTGCGCGGGTAAACCGTCCTCATGCCCTCCAAGATTCCAAGGTCTGGTCGCTATGCGGCGCTTACCACCTGGCCCTTCGGCATCGGGTTGACCTCGTGGCGCTATATGTGGCGAACGACGCCGATGAGCCGCAGTGAGGAAGCGGCCCAACTCTCGGACGAGACTCTCCACGAGCTCCCCGATGGCCTGCACATGGAGGATGTCCAGACGGAGAGGGAGGGAACCGGTCCGCTATTTCACCGGATCTACCGTGCCCGGATCCGTGACGCGAAGGTCCCGGCCGCCGAGGTGATGGCGCGGGTCCAGGGCGATCCGAACGTCATCGCACCGACCGAGTTCGCGCGCTTCCACAAGTTGTCTGACGGAGAGGACATGCGGTTCGGAGACGACTACATCGTTCACATGCCGGGTCCCTGGAACGGGCCCGTTCGAGTCGTCGATGTCTGCCCAACCTCCTTTCGGTTCGTCACTCTTGCGGGGCACCTCGAAGCGGGGCAGATCGAGTTCAGAACGAGCGACGATGGCGACCTGACGTTTGAGATCGAATCCTGGGCTCGGAGCGGCGACAAACTCTCGAGGGTCCTGTACGACGGGTTCCGCATGGCCAAAGAAGTGCAGTTGCACATGTGGACCTCGAGCCTCGAGCAGGTTGTCCGCATCTCGGGAGGCGTGCGGCGTGGCCCGATCGAGATCAGGACGAAGCGCGTGGAGATGGATGGCTGAGCTCCGGTTGTTCTCATCTCCGAATGTTGCGCGCGAGCTCGGTCGCCTGCGCGAGGCCGAACTGAACTTCGATCCGCATGATCTCTCGCGGCTACGACGCGATCCGGCGTGGCAGGTCGACCACTACCGCAAGAAGCTTCCCGCCGAGCTTCCAGGAGAACCGATTGAGGGAGGCAGCTGGTCAGTCGCCCGTAACCTGAGCATGGAATACGAGTTCGTCGATCCCAATATCGTGCGAGCGTTCTTCGACTCCAAAGAAGCCTTCGGTGAAAGAACGATGCTTCTCCAGATCCGGTTCTGGGGACTGCGGATCTACGCCGGCGTGCGTGTCGGTGGCGGAGACGAAAGCTCCAGGAACGAGGACGGAAGGGAGGCCCGGGTCTCGGCGTGGAACTACCGGACCCTCGCCGGCCACTTCGAGAAGGGGCAGATCGACTATGAGGTGTGGAAGTGGCTCGATACGGGCGAAGTCGAGTTCCGGATCGATGCGATCTCACAAGCGTCGAGAGGAAGTCACCCGCTCGTCGACGTGGGCTTCAGGATCTTCGGGCGAGGCAAGCAGAAACAGTTCGCGCGCAACGGTTGCCAGCGCATGGCGAGATTGACTCGGGAGGCGCTAGCGGGAACCGGCAACGCGCCCGGCCCCGGATCGCCTGTGGGGTCGATCGCCGTCCGCCCCAGCAAGTCGCTCTAGCGAGTCTCGTCGAGTTCTGGAGCTCTCACGAACGCCTGGTGCACGTGGTGCACGGGGTGCCCGGGGTGCACGCACCGCACGCACCGCCACGCACCGCACGCACCGCACTCCTGCGAGACGG
>JALZOM010000146.1 GCA_030913945.1 Actinomycetota bacterium | reverse complement strand
GATGGACGGCGTGAGCCACCGCGACGGTGGGTCGCGTCGTCGTACCGAAGAGGCGTTGGAAGAACCGGCGCAGCACGGCGCCTAGGCGCTTTCCTCGACGTGCTCCCGCTCGGTTACGGCGTCGCCTTCAGCGAGCTCCAGCCGCTGCATCACTCCGATGAGGATCTCCAGCACGAGCGCTTTGACGTCCTCTCGTTCGCGGGGATCGCAAGGGAGCACCGAGACATGCTCAGGGATCTCGAGAACCTCGCGCACCTTCGAAAGGACCTGACCTCGGTCCTCCTCCACCGCATCGAGGTGAGACACGCCGATGACGTAGGGAACGTCCGCGTACTCCCGGAAGGTGTCCAAGATGTGCGACGCCTCCTCTACAGAGCGCTCGTCTCCAGCATGCACCAGAAGGATGAAGCCGAGCATGCCCTCCGAGAGGATCTCCCACATGACTTCGAAGCGACGTTGTCCCGGGGTGCCAAAGATGAACAGCGTAAGGTCCTCGGCGAACGTGATCCGGCCGAAATCCATCGCGACCGTCGTTCGAGCCTTCACGGATTTCGTCTCGTCCGTGACGTCGCGTTCGGTTCCGACGATCGCAACCTCGCTGATCGTCTTGATCAATGTCGTCTTGCCGGCCGAGAAGGGTCCGGTTACGACGACCTTCAACGGCCGCGCAACGACACCATTCGTGGATCGCTTTTTGCGTACTATCTGCCCTCGTGGACTCATGATGTGATCCGCCTCCGAGGCGGGCTAGAGACCCTTGACCCCGTCGATAAGTCTCGAGATCAGTCCTCTGTTGACTTGGTCGTCGTCTTCGACCCGCTTGCGCTGATCCCCGTCCGCAGCCTCGGGCGCTTCCTGTTCTCCCGGACGTGCCGGGCTCGAGACGCGCGACCGGGGACGCTCTTCATCACCGAACAGCCCGGCCAGTTCTCGCACAACAGCAGCCCGGTCAACCCGCGGCGCATCGGCCGGGGGCTGCGGAGCCGAGTCTTGTGGAGGCTGAGGCGCGTCGGGCGGCTCACCTTCCGCTCGCTCCAGGGGTTGTCCATCTTCGGTGACATCTCCTAGCAGTTCGTTCAGGATCGAATCCGCCGGGCTCGGAGGCTCAGTGGTCTCCAGTTCTCCGGGAGCGGGTACGTCGAACGAGTCCACCGGAACGGATGGATCCACGAACCAGTTCTCCGGCGGGCTCCCCGCCTCGTCGGCACCAACCGGGTCCTGGATCAGTTCCGATGGGTCCAGTTGTCCGTGCGCCTGGTCGACGAGGTCGTCGGCCGAACCGGGATCCTGGGCGGCTTCGCCGAACGCTTCCGCGACGGCCTGCGCCTCGGCGTCGAACACCGTGTTGTCGAAGGAGGTTTCATCCGCCGCCTCTTGTTCGGCGATCAGGTCGTCGCCGGGAGAGCCCGCGCTCTCTGCGGTCGCCGCTGTGTCTCCGGCATCCTCATCGACCGGTACCGCGGCAGCGGGCTCGCTCGTTTCCGCTCCAAAAGAATCCATCTCGGGAACGACTTCATCGCCGTCCGCAACTGCATCGTCTTCGGGAGCGACGCCCTCGGTGGCGTTCGCAACCGCATCGTCCTCATACGCCGGTGCCTCGACCTGCTCGGAAGCTGCGGTCGAGTCGGACCCGCCGTCCGGCTCAGGTACGGCGGTCGAGTCAACCTCGATCAAACCGGCTGAGACGAGTCCGTAGAGGGTTCGCATCGCGTCGAATTCGTCGAGTCCGACCACCTCGCCGATCTGCGTCACCGTGCGAACGCCGTCCACCAGGACCAGGATGCGCCATTCCTCCGGGGTGATGTTGATCTCTACGGCGCCCTCGGGTGGCTTGTCCGCCATCTTCAAGACCGTGAGTCCCGAAGGGATCTTGCGGGTGATCACCTCGAGCTCGTCGAGTCGTCTCGACGCTTCCATTATCAGATTCTCGACGCTCACCATGATCCCCACCTCGGGATCGACGGCGGCGCTCGGCTCCCACGAGAACTCGCCGAGATCCCAGCGCAAGAGATCGAAGACGGCATCCTCGATCTGCGCGCGGAGCGCGGCCTCGAGTTGCTCGCCATCCACAACTCCGGTGGTTAGGAGGATCTCACCGACGCGTTCTCCGCTCTCGGCGTTCGTGTCGAGTGCTTTGTTGAGCTGGCTCTCGGTGATCGCGCCCGCTCTGAGCAGCTTCTGGCCCAAGGGGATCTTGGTCAAACTTGACTCCGCGTAATAGACCTCGCCTTCGCGAAAGAACACGCTGCCGTGGCCCGCGCGGCGGTCGACATCGAGGCGTCCAGTCTTTTTGGCGAACGACATCAACCGGAACAAGTCCGGCAGAGTGAAATCGTCCAGCGTTCCCTTAAGCATTGCCCGCTCCCTTAGGTTGCTCTACCGGTGGTTACTGCCAGCTCGAAACGGGTTCGGCTTCGGGGGCTGCCGGAGGCGGCCCCCACGTTGTGGAGGGCGGCGGCGGCGACGGCTCGGTGGCGGCGACCATGTCTGCCGAGGATTTCTCGACGATGTCCTCTTGCACCGGGCCGGGCTCGTTCGACGGCGTCGAATCCATGTGCTGTGCGATCTGAGCTGCGATCTTGCGCATCTCGTAGAGCGTGAGACCCACCTTGGCTTCGCCCGACGTCACGGCCACCAGTACGGCGGATTCTCCCGCCGACATGAGCACCACGTGTCCGTGCTCACCCTCGACGAAGACCTGAGCCAGACTGCCCTTGCCGAGCCCGCTCGCGGCGCGCTCTCCCAGGGTCAGAAGGGCCGCGCTCATGGCGGCGAGCCTGTCTTCCTCCACGTACGGTGGGAGGGCGGAGGCGATGGGAAGACCGTCTGCGCTGACTACGGCGGCGGCCTCGACGTCTGGGGAGACATCTAGAAACTCGTCCAGAGAAGCGGCGAGCAGATCGGCCTTGTTCATTCGGAAACTCCTCCTCTTAGCGGCAAGCGTCGTTGCACTACACACCTGATGGTCTTTCGGCACGCCGCGTGGCGGAGTTAAGCCACTTGTCCGAATAGATGCTCTCGGATACTCAGGGCTGTTCGGAGGAAGTTGCCAGGTGCCGCACAGCGGCCGCAGACATCGCCTCGAGAGGCGGATCCTGACCCGTCCAGATCCGAAATGATGCGGCCGCCTGATGGATCAGCATGCCCAGCCCTCCCCACGTTTGAGCGCCCTGCGCCCCCGCCTGCCTCAGGAACGGAGTCACGTGTGGGTGGTACACGAGATCCACAGCGCACTGACCCGCATGCCAGCGGGCCCCCTCCAGCAGCCGCTCCCCACGCATACCGAGGGGCGTGGCATTGACCACGACGTCGGCGTTCCCACCGCGGCCTCGGCGTCCTTCCACTCGACCACCTCGAGGGCGGCCGCACCCGCCAGCGAGGCGAGCGCCTCACCTCGCTCCACGGCCCGAACCGCCACGGTCAACCGAGCTGCGCCGAGATCGTCGAGCGCCCGAACCACCGCTCGTGCCGCGCCCCCGGCCCCGAGGATGACGGCAGCCCGTCCGGCCACGTCGAGGCCTGCATCATCCGTAAGGAAGTTGCGGAAACCATCGATATCCGTGTTATGGCCGACGAGGGCATCCCCGACAAGCTGGATCGTGTTTACCGCTCCGACCGAGGCCGCGTCGCCGGACACCCGGTCAAGGAGGCCGACGACGGCCTCCTTGTGCGGCATGGTTACGTTCGCGCCGGTGCATCCGAGCGCGCGCAGACCTGCCACTGCTGCTCCCAGGTTCTCCGGGGGCACCGGGAAGGCGAGATAGATCCAGTCCAGCCCGATCCGTCTGAAGGCCGCGTTGTGGATGGGAGGCGACAGCGTGTGCTCGAGAGGCCAGCCGAGGATCCCGGCGAAGTGGGATTGACCCCTCAACACTCGAGTTCCTGGTAAACGGCTTTGTTCTGCAGGAACTCGTCGTATCCCTCGCTGAACGCGTGATTGCCTTCGCAATCGGCGAGGACATAGTACAACCAGTCGCCATCCGCAGGTTGGACCGCCGCTTCTAAGGAAGCGAGCCCCGGGGCGCCTATCGGCGTCGGAGGCAGACCCGTCACCAGACGCGTGTTGTAAGGAGAATCGATGGCGAGATCGGTTTGCGTGAGCGACTCCTTGTGCTCTCCGATCGCGTACAGGACGGTCGCGTCGATCCCCAGCATCATCCCTTGGTTGAGTCGGTTGTAGATGACTCGAGCGATCTTGGGCCGCTCTTCATCCAGCGCCGCTTCGTTCTCGATCATCGAAGCCACGATCAAAGCTTCATACGGAGACACACCCGTGCGCTCGGCCTGCTCGAACCCAACCTCCGCGGTCTTCTTCTCCATCTCGTCCACGAGGCGCTGGACCACGGACTCCGCGGTGTCCGTCTCGACGATCTGGTAGGTCGAGGGAAACAGCAGTCCCTCGAGGGTGTCGATGTCGTCCGGTTGGTACTCGGAGCGGATGGCTCCCGATGTCGCCGCCTCGATGAAGTCCTTGCCCTTGATGTGCGTTTCCCGGTCGAGAGCTGCGGCGAAGTCCACGATCCACGACCCCTCGGGGAACGTGATCGAGACGAACTCGATCTCGGGACCTTTCTCGAGCTGTGCCAGCGCGTCCCTCGGAGTCAGCCCCTTAGAAAGCGTGTACTTCCCCGCCTGGATCTGGACGTCACCACCATCCATGAACATGGCGAGCCGGAACCCAAGGGCGGACGGGATGACCCCCTTGTCCTCGAGAAGCTCGCCGATCTTCGCGGCATTGGCGCCGTCGGGCACCACGACCTGCACGGGCTTGCCGGGGTCACTAGACCCAACCAGCCCCACGGACTTCAGGTACAGGTAGCCGGGCACGGCGACCGCCAGCGCGACCAGTGCGAGGATCCCGAGCGCCATCGCGATGCGACCTCTCCTCGTCGGTCTCATTGCGCTGCGGCCGTGGCGTCCAGATAATCCTGCAAGAGCACTTGGGCCGCTACGGCATCCCGGAGGCCCTTCAGCTTGCGACTCTTCGTTCCGGCATCCCTAAGGGCGCGCTCCGCCACCACCGTCGTCAGGCGTTCATCGTAAGGAATCACATCGACGGCCAGCACCTCGCTCAGCCGGCTCATGAAATCGCGTTGTTCCGACGCGGCTGGCCCCTCCGCCCCGGAAAGAGCCACCGGAAGCCCCACGACCACGGCGGTCGCTTGGAGCTGCACCACGAGATCGGCGATGCGCGCCACCGGGTCGAGCGCCCTCGTGTCGATCACCTCGACGGGACGAGCGAATCGCGTCACCTCGTCCGCGACTGCGACGCCGACCCGGCGGCGGCCCGGGTCGATCCCCAGGATCATCCGCTCAGGGCCTCTTGCGCGGCGCGTCGCACTGCCTCGATTGCTTCTTCCAGGCGCGTGTGGTTGGGGCCGCCAGAGATCGCAAGTTCCGGCTTACCGCCGCCGCCGCCGCCGAGAAGTGCGGCGCCGGGTGCGAGTAGGTCTCTCGCCGACACGCCTTTCTGGATGAGGTCCTTCGTGACGGCACCCACGAGGTTGGCCCGTCCATCCCCGGACGTACCAAGCACGACCACTCCGGAGCCAAGCCTGCCTTTGACCTTCTGCGCCAGCGAGCGCAGTGCGTCGACGCCCAGATCGCGGCGGGCGACGAGCAGCTTCGTGCCGTCGAGATCGACCGCTTCCTGCGCAAGCTCGGCTGCGTCGGTGTCCTCGGATCGCCGTTCGATAACGGCAAGTCGGCGCTCCATGTCCTTATGTGTCGCCATCAAGCGCTCCACGCGCTCGGCGACATCGTCTGGTGGGACCTTCAGAGAGTCGGCGGCTCGTTCGAGCACAGCAAGGCGCTTCGCAAGGTAATCAACCCCCTCCTTGCCCACCAGCATCTCGATGCGGCGGAGGTTGGCCCCCACGGAGCCTTCTGCCGTGACTACCGAGACACCGATCTGGCTCGTGTGCGCGACATGTGTCCCGCCACAGAGTTCCTTCGAGTACTCCCCCACCTCGACAACGCGCACGAAGTCTCCGTACTTCTCACCGAATATCGCCATGGCGCCGACAGAACGCGCGAAGTCGAAGCTGGTCTCGTAGGCGCGCACGACGTCATCGAGGAACGCTCGTTCGAGGACCTCCGCGCCTATGTCTTGCACCTGAGAGACACCCAGGCCCTCGTAGTGATTGAAGTCGAATCTCAGGCGACCCGGCTCCACCAGCGACCCGGCTTGACGAGCGTGTTCTCCGAGGCGATCGCGCAGGACCCAGTGGAGGATATGAGTAGCCGTATGGGCGCGCTCGCTGCCCCGCCTCCAAGCAGGGTCGACGGCGATCTGAACCTCGTCGCCCAGGGCGATGGCCCCCGCCTCGACGACGACTCGATGTCCGGTCAAGCCCGCGGCGAGCGGGCGGGTCTCGGTCACGGTCGCGGAACCGCCCGCAAAGCGGATGACGCCCCGGTCCCCGACCTGGCCCCCGCCTTGTGCGTAGAACACTGTTCGGTCCATCACGAGGTCGACTTCGTCACCGGCCGAGGCCACGGGGCGCGACGAGGCGCCGTCGACGATGCCGATCACCTCGCCGGAGGTGAACAGATGCTCGTATCCGAGGAATTCGGTGGGACCGCGCTCCTCGGCGAGGGGTAGCAAAGCCTCCGCGGCGGGCTGGTCTCCTCCGCCCGCTCGCGCAGCCCGAGCCCGTTGTCGTTGCTGCGTCATCAAGCCCTCGAAGGCCGCGGTGTCGACCTCGAGCCCAGCTTCCTCCGCGAGTTCGTTCGTGATGTCGATGGGGAAGCCCCACGTGTCGTGAAGACGAAAAGCAATCTCGCCGGACAGCGTCGAGGACCCGGCGGACGCCGCGTTTCGTATCTCGCTCTCGAGCATCGTCGTCCCCTGCTTCAGGGTCGCGTCGAAACGCTCTTCCTCGCGAGCCGCAACATCGATGATGAAGTCGCGCTGCTCTGCAAGCTCGGGGTAGGCGTCGCCCATGAACCCCACCGTGGCATCCACCAGCGCCGGCAGGATCGGTTCGGTTCGCCCCATCATGCGCGCATGCCGGACCGCCCTTCGCATCACGCGCCTGAGAACGTAACCGCGCTCTTCATTGGAAGGAAGGACGCCATCTCCGATAAGGAAGGTGAGCGAGCGACCATGATCGGCCAACACGCGAAGAGCCATATCGGTGCGGTCGTCGTCACCGTAGTTCTTCCGGGTCAACTCGCCCGCGGTGCGTAACATGCCGCCGAGAGTGTCCGTGTCGTAGATCGAATCCGCGTCTTGCAACACGATCGCAAGACGCTCGAGACCGGCCCCAGTGTCTATGTTCTTCGTCGGGAGTTCGCCGATCGGTTCCAGAGCTGCGTTGCAATCGTTCTGCATGAAGACGAGGTTCCAGATCTCGACGTAACGCTCCGCGTTGCCCTGGGGCCCAACGTCTGAGGCGGGGCCGAACCTCTCGCCCCGGTCAGCGTAGATCTCGGAACATGGCCCACATGGTCCGGCAACCCCCATGGACCAGAAGTTCTCCTTCTTGTCCCACGGAAGGACGCGATCCGGGGCGACCTTGACACCGTCTCTCCAGATGTCGGCGGCCTCGTCGTCGGTCTCGTAAACGGTGACCCACAGCAGTTCGGGGTCGATCCCGAAGCCTTCGGTGACGAGCTCCCAGGCCCAGGGGCAGGCCCTCTCCTTGAAGTAGTCACCGAAACTGAAGTTGCCCAGCATCTCGAAGAAAGTGAGGTGTCTGGATGTCCTTCCGACCTCGTCGATATCCGTGGCGCGAAAGCATTTCTGGATGCTCATCGCCCGCTGGTAGGGGGAACTCTGCTCGCCGAGGAAATAAGGCTTGAACTGGTTCATCCCCGCGTTCGTGAGCAGGAGCGAAGGGTCGTTCGGCACGAGTGAAGAGGACGGAACTCGCGTGTGATCGCGCGAGGCAAAGAACGCGAAGAATCGATCTCGGATGGTGCGGGAATCCATGGCCGCTTAGGGTACTGCCCGCGCTACGGGCGGGGGGCTACGAACCGGGTCTCGCATCCGTCCTGGACTCGAGCTTCTTATTGACCTTATCCAGCAACGTGCCCGTCACCGCGCTCGGAGCCCACCTGTCCCGCTTCTGGCGCATCCAGCGATCCGCCTGAAGTGCCCCTGCCGCTCCTACCGCTACCCAGAAGATCGACTTAACCATGACTGAACCCTACCTCGCCCTTCCCTCGCGGTCAGCCTCGCCTCCGCCGGCTTGCTTCCTTCCCTCGAGCTCGCGGGCGAGCTCGGATTCGCGTCCCGAGATGGCCCGGAAGTAGCGACGGCCACGCATCTCATCGGGCAGATGGTCCTGGGGAACCCATCCCCCGTGAGCATGCGGATACTCGTACCCCTGGCCCGCCCCGGTTGCCTTCGAGGCACGACCGTGCGAGTCGCGGAGATGGTCGGGAACGGGCAGGGGACCGCTTGAACGTATGTCCTCGTCGGCGTTCCACACCGCCACCGCCGACGCGTTCGACTTCGGAGCGAGAGCCATGTAGATGACCGCCTGGGACAGATTGAGCTTCGCCTCGGGCAGGCCGACGAACTCGAGCGCGTGGTGCGCCGCCACCGCCACCTGCAAAGCCGTGGGATCCGCGTTCCCAACGTCCTCGCTCGCGAAGATAACGATCCGGCGAGCGATGAAGCGCGGGTCTTCGCCCGCATCCAGCATGCGCGCCATCCAGTAGACGGCTGCGTCTGGATCCGACCCCCGCATCGACTTGATGAAGGCGGAGATGACGTCGTAGTGCCAGTCCCCGGCCTTGTCGTAAGCAAGGGCCCGGCGCTGCAGAGCCTCCTCGGCCACTCGCAGCGTCACGGCTCCATCGGTGGCCGAGGCCATGACCGCCGCCGCCTCGAGCGCGTTCAGCGCGGAACGCGCGTCCCCGCCGCTGCCCCGGGCGATGTGCAGAAGGGCCTCTTCATCGACCTTCAGGTCGAGCTTCGCGAGCCCACGTTCGGCGTCGGAGAGCGCTCGTCTCTCGATACCGAGGATGTCGTCCTCCGACAATGCCTCCAGCCGGAACAGAAGACTGCGCGACATCAAGGGTGAATTCACCTCGAACGATGGGTTCTCGGTGGTCGCACCGACGAGCACGATCCAGCCGTTCTCTACGGCGGGGAGCAACGCGTCCTGTTGTGCCTTGTTGAACCGATGAATCTCGTCGAGGAAGAGCAGGGTCTTCGCGCCCTGCTGACCCAACCGCTCCTTAGCCTTCTCGATCACCTTCCTGACATCCGCTACTCCGGACGCGACGGCCGACATCGGTTCGAAGTGGGCATTGACCGCACCCGCTATGACGTTCGCGAGCGTGGTCTTGCCCGCTCCCGCCGGGCCCCACAGGATGATCGTAGATGCGTCCCCCGCCTGGATGAGGGTGCGCAGCGCGCGTCCCGGCGCCAGAAGATGCTGCTGGCCCGCAACCTCATCGAGCGAGGTTGGGCGCATGCGCGCGGCGAGGGGGGCGTACTCCGTGAAGCGATCCTCGAGCGATGCGTTGAAGAGATCCACGAACCCATGCTCCCACGGGGGCGCACGCGGCGGTCTAGCTCGTGCCCGGCTCAGACTCCGGGGTCGGGGCCGTGGACTTCAGATGCACCGCGGCGAGCTGTTCGGGGGCCACGGGGGCGGGGGCATCCGTGAGGGGGTCGTACGCGGTCTGGGTCTTCGGGTAGGCGATGACCTCTCGGATGTTGTTCTCGCCCGCCGCAAGGGCCACCACCCGGTCTATCCCCGGAGCGATGCCCCCGTGCGGAGGGGCGCCGTAGCGGAACGCACGCAACAGGAACGAGAATTTCTCCTCCGCCTCCTGTGGACCGATCCCGAGTGCTCCGAACATCTTCTGCTGGGTGGCGCGGTCGTGGATCCTGATGCTTCCGCTGGCGAGCTCCCATCCGTTGAGCGTGATGTCGTACGCCTTCGAGATCACCTTGCCGGGATCCGTTTCGAGGTGGTGCATCGTGTCCTCGACGACCCCGGTGAACGGATGGTGGATGAAGTCCCAACGGCCCGCATCCTCATTCCACTCGAACCATGGGAAGTCCGTGATCCACACGAACCGCCACGCGTCGGGGCTCTTGGGGTCGACGTCCGGGATGAGCCCGAACCGGTCGGCGAGACGGTTCCTGAGGGCGCCCAGCACCTTGAGCACCAGGTCCGGTCTCCGATCGGCCACGATGAGGAGCAGGTCTCCTTCTCCGGCGCCGGCGGCCGAGCGCAACCCGGCGCGTTCGTCGTCGGTGAAGAACTTATCGAGGGGAGATCGCAGACCCTCGGCCTCGACCCCCGCCCACACGAGGCCTCCGGCGCCCAGCTCCTTGGCGACCTCTACGAGCGCGTCCAGATCCTTCCGACCGAGGTCGCCCTTACCGTCGAGGCACAGGCCCTTGACGGCGCCTCCGGCGTCGAGCGACGAGCGGAACACCTTCACTTCCGTCGAGGCGAAGACGTCGGACAGGTCGAAGAGCTCGAGGCCGAACCGCAGGTCCGGCTTGTCACTACCGAAGCGAGCGAGCGCATCACCGTACGTCAGGCGCGTGAACTCGGGGAGTTGCACCTCGAGTACCTCGTGCCAGACGCCCTTGAACATGCGCTCGGTCACGTCGAGGACGTCCTCGACTTCAACGAACGACATCTCCAGATCAAGTTGTGTGAACTCGGGCTGACGATCGGCCCTCTGGTCTTCATCCCGGAAGCAGCGCACGATCTGGTAATAGCGATCCAAGCCGCCCACCATGAAGAGCTGCTTGAAGAGCTGTGGCGATTGCGGCAGGGCGTAGAAAGAGCCTGCGCGCACGCGCGAGGGAACCAGATAGTCGCGCGCCCCCTCCGGGGTCGATCGGGTCAACATGGGCGTCTCTATCTCAACGAAGCCCTCGGCGTCGAAGAACCTACGGATCGACCCGATGATCTTGTGACGAAGCTTCAGGTTCCTCTGCATCCGCTCGCGCCGGAGGTCCAGGAAACGGAACTTCATCCGCAGCATCTCGTCTACCTCGTGCTGCTGGTCGATCTGGAACGGAGGTGTCTCGGAGCGCGAGAAGATCTCGAGCGAGGTGGCCGCGATCTCGATGTCGCCGGTTGCGAGTTTCGGGTTGAGGGTGCCTTCCTTGCGCGCACGCACCTCTCCCGACACGCGTATGCAGAACTCGCTCCGAAGGTCCTCTGCTGCATCGTGCGCTTCCGCAGAGGTCGCGGGGTTGAACACGATCTGCACCAAGCCCGACGTATCGCGCAGGTCGATGAACGTGACGCCGCCGTGATCTCTGCGGGTATGGACCCACCCACACAGGGAGACCTCCGATCCAACATCGGTTGCCCGCAGGTCCCCGCAGCGATGCGACCGCATCACGTCCCGACGCTCCGTGCGATCTCGGCGAAGGGCACTCGTCCCTGTTCGCCCGATGTCATGTCCCGGATCGTTGCCTCTCCGGCACTAAGTTCGTCGTCGCCGACGATCACCGCATACCGCGCTCCAGAGCGGGCCGCCCCTTTCATCTGCCCCTTCATCCCCCGTCCGTTGTGGTCCATGTCCGCGCCGATCCCTGTGCTGCGAAGGTCCGTCACGATTCGGAAGGCGGCGCGGGTCGCCTCCTCTCCGAGTGCAACCACGAATGCTTGCACCGGCGCATCGACGCCCTCCGCCGCGGGTTGTGCCAGCAGGATGCGGTCGAGTCCCAGCGCGAACCCGATGCCCGGTAGTGGAGGGCCCCCGAGGGATTCGGAGAGGCCGTCGTAGCGACCACCGCCACCCACGGCGTTCTGCGCGCCCAGGCCGCCGGCGACGTACTCGAAGGCCGTTCGTGTGTAGTAGTCGAGCCCACGAACCAGCGTTGGGTCGATGTCATAGGGCACGTTCACTTCATCCAAGGAGGCTCGCACCGCCTCGAAGTGCTTGCGGCAGGAGTCGCAGAGATGCTCCGTGATGACCGGAGCGGATCTCATCGTCTCGACCGTTGCCGGCTCCTTCGAATCGAACGTGCGCAGCGGGTTCGCGGCGACGCGGTCGAGGTCTTCTTCCGCGAGAGCCTCGGCGTTCTCCTCGAGCCACTTCCTCAGCCTGTCGAGGTACCCGAGCCGGCACGACCGGTCGAGGTGCCCGATCGAGTTGAGTAGAAGCCGTGGCTCCACGCCCGCATCCCGCAGGAAACGCCAGCCGACCTCGATGACCTCGGCGTCGACGATCGGACCAGCCGACCCGATCGCTTCGATCCCCACCTGAAAGAACTGCCGGAAGCGGCCCTTCTGGGGGCGTTCCTGGCGGAACATCGCGCTCGCGTAGGCCAGCTTCACCGGCAGCGGCCCCCGGTCTAGAC
>JALZOM010000019.1 GCA_030913945.1 Actinomycetota bacterium | reverse complement strand
GGGCAGGAGATAGCCGTGGCGGGGGTAACTTTGGGGCTATGACTTCTGCATGGGGGGATCTCCTCTCGCGCCTCGAGGCGATCACGGATCTCGTCTCCGCCGTGAAGCTCTTCGAGTGGGACCAGGCATCGATCATGCCTGCCGCGGGGGGACCCGCCCGGGCCCGCGCGAGCTCCACGCTCGAGGGGCTCATTCACGAAAGGCTGACGGATCCCAAGATCGGCGAGCTCCTCGGCCGACTTGAAGAAGAAGGGGACGCTCTGGACGAGCGGCAGCGCGCGAGCGTCCGCGTGCTGAAGCGCGACTACGAGAAGGCTACGAAGGTTCCAGAGGAACTCGTCAAGGCTCTTGCCATCGCCCGGGGGAACGCGTACCAGGCTTGGGCCCAGGCGCGGCCTGCCAATGATTTCTCGGTTCTTCAGCCCCAACTCGAGACGCTGATCGACCTCAAGAAACAGGAAGCGGATGCCCTCGGCTGGGAGGGCGAACGCTATGACGCCCTGCTCGACCAATTCGAGCCCGGGATGAAAACGGCCGAGGTGCAGGTGATGTTCGACGAACTGGTCGACGGACTCAGGCCGATCGTCGATGCCGTGCTCGATGCCGTCGACGACCCTCCTCCGTTCCTGTCACGCGACTACGACGAGGACAAGCAGATGGAGTTCTGTCGGTGGCTCATCAAGCAGCTCGATTTCGACCTCGATCGGGGGCGGCTCGATACCTCGCCTCATCCATTCACCATCGCGATCGGCATCGGCGATGTGCGTCAAACGACGCGCGCCGAAGCGAATGCTCTGATGACCTCCATCTACGCCGCGATCCACGAGACCGGCCACGCTCTCTACGAGCAGGGCATACCGGATGAAACGCGGGATCTGCCGATCGGCACTTGCCCTTCGCTCGGGATACACGAATCGCAATCGCGCATGTGGGAGAACCAGGTCGGGCGCAGCCGTGCCTACACGGACTTCCTGCTCCCTCACCTGAAGGAGCGCTTCCCGGAGGAGCTCGGCATGGTCGACCTCGAGGAGTTCTACCGAGGGGTGAATCATCCGCGCCGGACGTTGATCCGCGTCACGGCGGACGAACTGACCTACAACCTGCATGTGGCCCTGCGATTCGAGCTCGAGATCGCGATGTTCAGAGACGAGCTGGATGTCGCGGATCTGCCGGACGCTTGGGATGCCGCGATGGAGAAGTACGTCGGCATCCGTCCCACCGATCATGCCGACGGCGTGCTCCAAGATATGCATTGGTCCATCTCGGCTCTCGGTTACTTCCCCACCTATACCCTGGGGACGATCTACTCGGCAGCATTCTTTGCACAGGCTGAGAAGGAGCTAGGAGATCTGTCGGACGAGCTTCGCGCTGGGGCCACAACCCGCCTGCTCGAGTGGCTACGCGAGAAGGTGCACCGGCACGGCTACATGTACGACGCGAAGGATCTCGCGGAACAAGTGGTCGGCGAGCCGGTAACGGCCACTGCCCTTCTGGACTATCTGCGGTCCAAGTATGGAGAGCTCTACTCCGCGAGCATCTGAAGCAGGTCTTCTCCGCCCAGAGCGCCTTCTCGCAGGACCACTGGGTCATCCACGACCGAGATCACCGTCGACGGAACACCGTCGCAGACACCACCGTCCAGGTACGCTTCAACCGCTTCGCCGAAGACGGCGCGAGCACGAGCCGCCGTGGTGGCCGGCGCGGCACCTGATGCGTTCGCGCTGGTGACCGCCAGCGGACCCGTCATCCTCAAGAGCTCCAGCAGCGAGTCCGAGTCCGGCACCCTCACAGCGACGGTGCCTTTCTCGCCGCCGCCCAGGTCGACCTCGAACCCGGTCGCGCGCCTGCAGACGATCGTCAGCGGTCCCGGCCAGAATGCCTCCGCCAGTCTCTGAGCTTTTGAGTCCAGGTGCGAGACCGCCTCTAGATCCGCGCGTGCGGCCGCCAGCACCGGGAGCGCCTTGTCGCGCGACCGTCCCTTAAGTTCGAACATGCGCTGCACAGGGCCGGCCCGTAGGGACGCGGCCAGACCGTAGACCGTGTCGGTCGGGATCACGGCGAGACCCCCCGAGGCCAGGACCCGGGCGACCGCACGCTGGTCGCTCACCCGCTCGGCCATCGACCGATGGCGATGCGTTCTCGCCCGGCCAGGTCGCGCTCCACCGACACCTCGGTGAATCCGCGATCCATCAGCAGCGCGCGCGCCAGATCGCCTTGAGACATCCCGATCTCCAGCACTATCCATCCCGCCGGCGCCAGCCAGTGGGGGCCGTCGGCTATCAATCGTCGTAGGACCTCCGTGCCGCCGGCTCCCGCAAACAGGGATCGATGCGGCTCGTGGTCGATCACCTCGGGCGGCAGGGACCCCGCCTCGTCGGCGGCCACGTACGGCGGGTTGGCCACGACGACCTGGACGCGCCCTTTGAGGGCGCCGGCAAGTGCCGAAAGCAGGTCGCAAGCGATCAGGCACACCGGGAGCGCGAGAGAATCGATGTTTCGCCGCGCCCAGCGCGCCGCGTCCAGGGAGGCATCGGTTGCGATAACCGTGGCATCGGGCCTCTCCTGTGCGATCGACAGTGCTATAGCGCCCGAGCCCGTGCCCACGTCAACCACCAGTCCATCCGCCGGAAGCACATCCATCGCCTTCTGGGCAAGCAACTCCGTCTCGGGTCGGGGCACCATAACGCCCGGGCCGACGGACAGGTCCAAGTGGCGAAACCCGGCCACGCCCGTCACGTACTGAAGGGGCTCGCCCGACCGACGACGAGCGGCGAGCTCCTCGGCCAGACGGACCACTCCATCATCGAGCTCCTCGTTCTGTCCGACCGTCGTTCCGGCTCCGTCCACGGCGGCGTCGATTATCCATCGGGCCTCCCGGTCCGGAACGTCGAGTCCGGCCGATCGGAGCGAACGCGTGAGCTCGCGGATCAGATCGGAGCGCGTCGTCAGGCGGCCCCCTCCGCGGGGCCGGACAGGTTGGCGGTCAAGGCATCGATCAGATCGTCGAGATCCCCCTCGAGGATCTCGGCCAGACGATGGATCGTGTAACCGATGCGGTGATCGCTGACGCGATTCTCGTGGAAGTTATAGGTGCGGATGCGTTCGGAACGATCGGCCGTCCGAACCTGCGCTCGACGCTCGTCGGCCATCGCCTGCATCTGCTGCTCCTGCTTCGCTTGTAGCAGTCGTGCACGCAGGATCCTCATCGCTTTGACGCGGTTCTGGAGCTGTGACTTCTCGTCCTGGCATGCGACCTCGATCCCGGTCGGTAGGTGCTTGATGCGCACGGCCGAGTCAGTCGTGTTGACCGACTGGCCACCCGGACCACTCGACCTGTAGACGTCGATCTTCAAGTCGTTCTGATCGATCTCGACATCGACCTCTTCGGCCTCCGGGAGCACGTTCACTGCGGCGGCCGATGTGTGGATGCGACCGCTCGACTCGGTCACCGGCACTCTCTGGACTCGGTGTACGCCCGCCTCGTACTTGAGTCGCGAGTAGGCCCTCTTCCCCTTCACCGAGAAGGTGGTCTCCTTGATGCCTCCGACGCCGGTTTCGTTGAGCGACAACACCTCGACCGTCCACCTCTTGTTCTCTGCGTAGCGCGAGTACATGCGGGAGAGCTCTGCGGCGAACAACCCTGCTTCGTCACCGCCGGATCCGGCGCGGATCTCCATGATCACGTCCCGCTCGTCGTTGGGATCCTTCGGCGTCAGGGCCTCGTTCAACTGGGTCCCGAGAGTCTCCAGGATGCGTTGCTGGTCCGTGATCTCGCGCTCGAGGTACGTGCGTTCCTCGCCTTGAGAGCCGCTCAACATCCCGCGCGCCTCGTTCAGATCGGACTCCGCCTGCTTGTAGGCGCGCCAGGCTTCGACCGTGGGCCGTAGTTCCGAGTGTTCCTTGCCGAGCCGCTTCAGGTCATCGGAGCGCGTCGCCACCTGGGGGTCGGAGAGAGAACGTTCGACCTCCTCGAAACGAGCTTCCATCTCATCGAGACGCTTCTTGGGCGGCGCCATCACAGCATCACGTTGATCTCGTCCAGCACCCGTTCGCCCAGGACTGCGTCTCCCCGTAGTTCGAGCCGGCCCCGGGCCCGAGCCTGTTCGGGGGTCCAGCGCCCGCAGGTGAGACAGCAGAAGGTCTCGACGTCGACACCTAGCCAAACGTCGGGGTCGCCCGCGGCGGTCTCGAGGGGGTGCGCTCGGCCACCCTCAACGCCTACGGTCCGGATAACGACGGGTGGATCGCCCACCTCGAAGGAAACGATGGAGCCATCGGATGCGGCGGCGCGTTTGCCGATCACGTAAGGCATGGCAAGCATCAGGCGTTCGGTCACGAATACCGGAACCGGCCCGTCGAGGTGGCCCGGCCGTCCTGCCCCTCGCCGTATGTCCTGCTCGTGCGTCCACGAATCCACGACCCTGGTGGCGAGAAGGTCCCGCATCGTCCCCGGTCCCACCGGGGTCCAGGTATCGACTTGAAGGTCCGCCTCCGTCCAACCGCTTATCTCGATCAAACGCTCTTCTGTCACGGCTCTGAACTCGTCAAGCACCTCCTGTGGAGAGTGGGACCGCCTGAAGTCGACCGCCACTTCGTTCACCGAGCCGAGGTCGTTCTTAACATGGTCGCGCTCGCCGGGGTCGTGCTCAGGAAGAGGGCGTCCCATGAAGAAGGACTCCGAACCGCAGAGATGAGCGACGACATCCTTCACGTTCCAGCCGGGGAGATCGGTCTCGGCGTTCCAGTCCTCGGGCTCGAACGAGCTGCACAGCTCGTCGATCGACCTCCAGATGATGCCCAGATGCTCGGCCTCTGGAGCGGTCACCAGCGTCAGGCCACCGGTGCTTCGGGAGTCGCGCCGTCCCCTTGGTTGTCGATGTCCTGCGCAACCGCCTTCATCGCAGCTATGGCTACCTCGATCTGATCTAGCGAAGGAGGCTTGGTGGTGATCCGCTGCAGGGCCAAACCCGGAAGCATCGAGAGTTTGAAGAACCACGAGTCCTCGTTGCGCGACGCAAGCTTGATGACCTCGTACGAGAAGCCGGCGAGAAGGGGGATAGCCAAGAGACGCAAGCCGATGCGTGGGAACAACGCCGTGGGTCCGATGAGATCGATGATGAAGTGGGCGATGATCGTCAAGAACAACACGATGAACAGGAAGTTCGTCCCGCAGCGAACGTGAAGCGTCGAATAGTCACGGTCGATGGCGGCGGGATCGAGCTCATCCCCGTTCTCATAGGCATAGATGGTCTTGTGCTCCGCCCCGTGGTACTGGAATACGCGCCGGATATCCTTGAACTGCCCGATGAGCAACAGGTAACCGACGAACATCGACAGACGAATGGCGCCCTCGATCAGATTCGAAACCAGCTTGCCGTCGGGGGAAACATCGATGAGGTTCTCAACCAACCTCGTTCCGAGCACCGGCAGCGCGATGAAGATCGCCGAGAACAAGATGATGGATGTCCCCATCGTGATCCCGAGCTGCTTGTCGGAAAGCTGGTCCTCTTCTTCGTCCAGAGCCTGGTTCGCCGAGATCATCAGCGCCTTCATCCCGATCATCAGAGACTCGATCAGGACCAAGCATCCGCGCAGCAAAGGCCACTTCAGCCACCGGTGGCGTTGGGCAAGGGTTGGCAGGGGGTGACGCTCGACCGCTATGGAGTCGTCTGGGCGCCGACACGCGACCGACCACGACGAGGGACCCCGCATCATGACTCCCTCCAATACGGCCTGCCCTCCAACGGAAGGCTTCGGGAGGGTGGTTCGTCCCACGGGCGAGTACTACGCCTGTTGGGTTTCGGAGGTGGATTCCTCCGTCGGAGCCGGAGCCGGAGTCGCTTGTGCGCGCTTCGCGTACTTACGCTGGAAGCGCTCGACCCGACCACCCGTGTCGACGAGCTTCTGCTTGCCCGTGTAGAAGGGATGACACTTGTTGCACAGCTCGACGTGCAACTCCGCTTTCACCGAGCGCGTCGTGAAGGTGTTCCCACACGAGCACGACACCTTTGTCTCGGTGTACTCGGGATGGATGCCTTGCCTCATTCGTCGTCCTTTCGAATCCCGCTGTCGCCCTCGATCGCCTGTTGCTCCCGGCGTTCTCGAGCCCTCTCGTAGGCCCTGGCCCCGCGCACCATGACATAGAAGGTGAGGAAGAGGCCGCCTACGAGTCCGATGATAGTCAGCCATTCCGGCCAACCCAAACCGAATACCAATTATTCCCTATCTGTTCTGCGCGATCGTCGAGACGATCGCTGCCTGTGCTCACCCTCTCCAACCCCTGAGAGAGTCGAGACGATCGCTGCCACTACTACCCTGTCGGGGTTCGCTGATCGCCGAGGCGATCGCTGCCTGTGCTCGGCTTCACCAGCCCCCGTCGTTGTGCTCGCCGGCTCCAGCCCCTTCGAGGGTCGAGAACGCTCGCTAATCGCCCTTGACCGGGACCTTGGCTATCTCCCGCAGGAACTCGCCGTTGCCTCTGGTGGCCTTCATCTTGTCGATCAGGAGCTCGAGAGCCCCGCCACCCTCGAGGGCGTGCAGCACCCTGCGAAGACGCCAAACCAGCTGTAGCTCCTCGGGTGTGAGGAGCAACTCCTCTTTTCGGGTTCCGGAGGCGGAGATGTCGATCGCCGGGAAGATCCGCTTCTCGGACATCTTCCGGTCGAGCCGCAACTCCCAGTTACCCGTGCCCTTGAACTCCTCGAAGATGACCTCGTCCATGCGCGATCCCGTCTCGACCAGAGCCGTTGCCAGGATAGTCAGCGACCCGCCGTGCTCGATGTTTCTGGCGGCACCGAAGAAACGCTTCGGTGGGTACAGAGCCGTGGAGTCGACGCCAC
The DNA here is from genome assembly GCA_030913945.1 of Actinomycetota bacterium. Lineage (GTDB taxonomy): Bacteria > Actinomycetota > CADDZG01 > CADDZG01 > WHSQ01 > JACCXF01. Next base: position 9,300 of record JALZOM010000019.1, on the reverse strand, counting down.
CGGACAGGATCCTTCCGGATGCCGGAGTTGCCAGGTTGTACGACCTCGAGAGTCGCGTGATCCCGTCGAGAACGATCATCACGTCCTGGCCCATCTCGACGAGGCGTTTCGCCCGCTCGAGCGTTAGTTCCGTGACCTGGATGTGGTCATCGGACGGACGGTCGAAGGTGGAGAAGACCACCTCGGCGCCGTCCACGCTCCGCTGCATGTCGGTGACCTCTTCGGGTCGCTCGTCTACGAGCAACACCACGAGATGCACTTCGGGATTATTGGCTCGGACGGCATTCGCGATCTCTTTCAGAACGGTCGTTTTCCCAGCCTTCGGAGGACTCACGATCATCCCGCGCTGACCCTTACCGATCGGGGCGACCAGGTCGATGATGCGAGCAGTGATGTGGCGAGGGTCATCGTGCTGCTCGAGCGTTAACCGCTGCTGCGGGTACAGGGGCGTGAGGTCTGCGAAGCGGGGTCGGTTCTGAACGGCCTCGGGGTCCTCTCCATTGATCTTGTGTATCCGAAGCAGGGCCTGGTACTTCTCCGAGTCCTTCGGCGACCGCACAGAGCCGGTGATCTCGTCACCCTTGCGGAGCCTGAAGCGACGCACCTGCGACGCGGAGACGTACACATCTTTGTCGCCCGGCAGGTATCCATGGGTCCGCAGGAACCCGTAGCCCTCCGGCAGGAGGTCGAGTATCCCGGTGCGAACCTCGGCGTTCGGATCTTCTTCGGCCTCGAGGTCCTCCCAGCTCTCTTCGCGCACTAAGTGCTGGCCGCCTCCCGGGCCGCCGCCGGGGCTGCCGCCACGTCCGCGACGACGCCGGCGTCCACGTCCCTCACGCGGGTCGGCTTTCTCGCGCGGCCTTTGCTGCCGGCCGCCCTGTTGCTGAGGACGGCGCCGCTGCTGTTGCTGCTGCGGTCGGTCGTCGGAGCGGCGATCGTCCACCGCATCCTGGTCCACGACTGCAGCCGCCCCGTTATCGGACGCGCCGTCGCTCGACCCCGTTACCTCTTCGACCGAAGGGGCGACCTCACGCTTGGGGGTCTTGGTTACAGCTTCGGCGGATGGAGCGCCGTTATTCCTGCGCCCACCGCCATTACCGGAGATAGCGTCGATGATCTCGGACTTCTTCAGTCCGGTGGTTCTTACGTCCATCGATTTGGCTATCGCCCTGAGCTCGGTGACTGCTTTTGATTCGAGTACCGAGCGGTCCATGTCGGACACGTTCTATGCCTCCTGCATCGAGGGTGGAAGCTCTCCCAGGTGGGGCTGAGCTGCCTCCCAGTCATCCAAGAATTTCTTTGCACCTGCATCCGTCAGGGGGTGTGTGACCAACGACTCGAAAACCTTGGAAGGCATCGTCGCTATGTCCGCCCCTATGCGTGCGGCCTCGACCACATGCATGGGATGACGCAGGCTCGCCGCGAGGACGTGGCTCTGATAGCCCTGGACGGCGTAGATCTCGCAGATGTCGGACAGCGTTCTGAGGCTGTCCGTCGCGATGTCGTCTAGCCTACCAAGAAAAGGCGACACGATGTACGCACCCGCTTCTGCGGCCAGGATGGCCTGGGACGGCGAGAAGATCAGCGTCACGTTCACCTTGATCCCTTCGTCGGATAAACCCCGCGTCGCGGCGAGGCCCGCCTGCGTCATGGCGATCTTCACGACGGCGTTATCTGCGATCTGAGCGATCTCGTGCCCCTGACGGATCAAGAGCTGTGCATCGTCGATCGAGGTCGTCTCTATCGATACATCTCCATCGACGATGGAACAGATCTCCTTCACGAGAGGCAGGAATCCCTGCTCCTCTTTGCCGATCAGAGACGGATTCGTCGTCACGCCGCGCAGCACCCCCCAGCTCGCCGCGCTGCGGATCTCTTCGAGGTTGGCGCTGTCGAGTGAAAGCTTCATGAAACCGCTCCTTTGATCATGTACGGGGGCCGACAACCTCGGCCGCCGCTTCCAATAACTTGTCCTGACGCGTAGCAACTTCAGTCCCCTGATCCGTCATCTCGAAGGCCTTCCGGATGACGTGGTCGATGACGTTGGTCAAGGTCGCGTCGAGGTCGATATGAGTGATGACTGGGACGCCGCGCATCCGAGCCGACGACAACATGTACTTCTGCAGCCTTCTGATCGCCTTGAAGTTGTTGAGATACCGCTCGCCGGGCCGCTGGCGCGACTCACGCGTCCGCCAGTAGAAGTGGCTACGGTGCAATTCTTCGTCCTCGACCGTCACTAGCAAAGGCACGATGACCGCGTCCTTGTGCTCGACTCCCTCGAGGAACCCGGGCACCAGATGCGTTCCCTCGACGATGAGATCGGTCCCCTCGGCGATGGCGCGGTCGATCAACGCCTGAGCGCCGACGGCCACAGTCGAGGCCTGCTCCCTGAACCCGATGATCAACTTGTCCCCCGAGTGCGGGATGGGCTGACGAACCGCCTTGTCCGCTTCGAACGAGGAGGCATACAGGGTGGGGAACATCTCACGCGTGAAAGCGCTGCGGAGCACCTCGCGAACTGCATCCGTGGAGATGACCCTGGTGATGCCTAGGCGCGTCGCGAGTTGGGTGGCGATGGTGGACTTTCCCACGCCCGTCGCGCCACCGATCAAGATGATGAGCGGTGCGTCGAGATCCGCCACGGACTGCCACTTGATGAAGGCCTTGGCGTAATCGTCTCCCACTTCGCGCCGCAGAACCTCCAACGTTAGATCCTGCAGCTCGTCCTCTGACACGGTTGCCACATCGCGAGCGATTAGTTCCTGCTCGACCATGTTGGCGATGCCGTAGGACTGGATCGGCCCCAGGCCGGTCACGGCGAGCGACGAGGCGGCCAGGCCTTTCGAGTAAGGAAGCCCATGTTCGTGCTCCGAGATCAGGATCCGCTTGCGGCGTTTCTCGTTCACGCAGCCGGTTCCCCGTAGCGCGCATCGGCCAGATCCGCGGCCCGGACGACAGCAGAGGTCACGTCGTCCCCGTCGATGCCACAAGGAGCGTTGTCCATGTACACAACCTCGAGCCCCCCATCCAGCGCCTTCCTCGTTGCGACGTCTATCCCCGCCGCCTTTACCTCGCACAACAGAATGTCTGCGCCTCCTCCAAGTGCACCGATCTCCGCCTCCAACCGGGCCCTATCGGAGAGTGAATGAGTGATCCCGACCACCCTGCACCCATGAACCCGTTCGAGATGACTTGTGATCGACTCCGCCGCCTTCTCTGGAGCGGTCGTCGCTACAAATACGTCCGCCCCATCCACGGAAGCTGTTGGGGCCGGACGGAAAACGGTGCGAACAACCTGGATTTCGCCCCTGGCTCCCTCTCCTTTTGTCTTCGGTCGAAATGATCGCTGTATCGAAGAAACGATCGAAGAGATCCGGGAGGGCGAACCGAATGGGCTCTCACACATAGTAACGACCACGGTGTCGCAGAGCAACAATCGGTACAACCCCATGTACCCCACCAGGTATTCCTTGGGGATCGTCGCAGGAACCACGAGGATGGTTGCGTCGGCGTGGGCGGGGGGGATGGCGGACCCGGAACCCTCCAGTAACAGGAGGTCCCCGGGTAGATCGTTCGCCATCACGATCCCCTGAGCCACGTTGGAGTTCTCGACGGCCCCCGCCAGACCCCCACCGCAGCGCCGACACCCCACCGTGGGCACGCGGGCCAGCAGCGCGTCCTCGATGTAGTCGGAGGCCGCGTGCCGCCCCGAATCGGCCAGGGCCAGAAGCTGGGTGGGGGTCAGCGAGATCTCGTCGCCCCTCAATATCTCTGGCTCGGGAGGGCCACCTCGGCCCATGGCCACCACGACGGGGTGGCGCCCCTCATCCACTAAAGCTCTTGCTGCGAACCCCGCGACCGCGGTCTTGCCGGTTCGCTTCCCGGTCCCGATCACGGCGACCGAAGGTTTCTTCGCGAGGTGCGGGCGGGGCGGTGGAGAGAAGATGAAATCCGCGCCCTTGTAGGGCACTCCGTTGTTAAGGGCCACCCCCGCCAGGGCGTGACGGCGGCGGTAGTCCAGGACCGGTTCGTCGGACAGATCAAGGACCGCATCGGGCTGAAGCTTCATGAGTGAGGTTTCGAGGAGCCGGAGCGGGTCGGGCCCGCTCTCGACCGGCACACCGCCGAGCTGCGTGAGGCCGCCCGAGCCTATCTTCTCCACGCCGCCGACCAGAACGCACCCCGCGACCGAATGACCGGAGACCCTCAAGTCCGACAAAGCGGCCTCGATGACCGGTGGATAGTGCTCGCCGTCAACCACAACCAGATAACGGATGGAAACCCCCAGAAAACGGAAACGGGTTAGATACGGGGCTGAGAGGGAAACCTAAAGCAGTCAGCTTCCCTCGCTTAACCCAAAGGGGGCAACAAACAATGCTCGGAAAGAACAAGGACACCTCGGCCACTGACCGGGACACGCACGTTCACACGCGCGATGTCGCCCGGGCTCGCGGCGGTGTTTCCTTCTGGTCGATCCTCACCGGGGTCGTTGTCGCATACGGCGCGTTTCTTCTTGTCTTCGCGATCGTCGCTGCAGCTACGGCGGCATCGGGAGTTGACGCGGACGCGGCGAGCGACGCAACCCGCGAGGTCGGGATCGGAGTAGCGATCGGAGCGGTCGTGACCTGGTTCCTCTCGTTCCTCTGGGGTGGCTACACCGCCGGGCGGATGGGACGTGGCGCGGGTGCGATCAACGGCCTGCTGGTCCCGGTCGTGTTCCTGCTCATCGGAGCGATCATCACGGCTCTTATCTCCGCTTTCGGCGAGACCGCCAACCTGCAGCTCCCGTTCACTGAGAACCAGCTCCCGATCCAGGGGAGTGAGCTCTACGACTATTCCATCGGGTTCGGTATCGCGACCCTCGTGGCGATGTTCCTGGGAGCGATCCTCGGCGGAATGATGGGGCAGCGGTGGCACACCAAGCTCGAGCGTCGAGCGGTTGATCATGAAGAATCCGTCGCCGAAGAGCACCGTCGAGAGGCCATCGTCAACCGCGAGGAGAACCCACGCGACACGAGGCTCGAGGAGGCCCGCCGCGACGCGGCCACCACTCGGACAGATTCGACCGACAAAGATGTCGATCTACGGGACCGCAGCGCCGAGGAGGCACGCCGCACCACGGCCGAGCAGCAGAGGAACCGCTAGCACCAGACCTAGAGAAACAGGTTCGAGCAAGAAGCCCGGGTCAGCCCGGGCTTCTTCGCGTCCCGGGCTTCGCGCCGGGGATAACCGGGGTTCCTAGCCTTCGGTCGCGCCCGCCGATTCCCACTCGCTCACGAACACACGCCATCCTGCATCGCGCCCGCGGCAGACGCGGCGGACCTGTTCAGCCCTGGTTGCGGCTTCGGGGCGGGGGACGATGAGCAGCAGCGATGGGCCCGCCCCCGCGAGCGACACCGGCAAGCGCGCGGCGCGGAGCTCCTCGTGCACGGCGGCGGTCTCGGGCATCAGCGCGAGACGATGCGGCTCGTGGAGCCTGTCCGTCATCGCCTCGGCCAGGATGTCAGAACCGGCCCCCGAAGTCATCGCGCCAACCAACAGGGCGGCTCGCGAGGCGGTGAACTGCGCGTCCTCGAACGGCACTGCCGAGGGAAGTACCCGGCGCGCCTCCTCCGTCGGAAACCCCAACCGAGGCACCACGAGTATCGGTACCAGTCGTTCGCTGACGTTCAGCCGGAAATGTTGTAGCTCGTTCGTCGCACCTCGATAGCAGACGACCAAGCCGCCGAGTAGCGCGGGCATGACGTTGTCCGGATGCCCCTCCATAGAGGTGGCCAGCGCAACCATCTCGGACTGCGGCACGGTTCGACCCGTAAGGGAACGTGCGGCAACCAGTCCCCCGACCGTGGCCGCTGCGGAGGATCCCAAGCCGGAAGCAAGCGGGATCGGGTTCTTCACGCGTACCGCGTAACCCGGGGGCCGGCGCGCGACGTGGTCGAAGAAGGCGTTCATCGACTTGATGACGAGATTTGTGTCGTCGGTCGGGAGGTGGTCTGCGCCCTCGCCCTCCAGCATCACCTCGATCGAATCGCGGCGGGGTTCGATCTCGATCTCGAGGTGCATCCCGACCGCGGCCCCCAGCGCGTCGAATCCGGGCCCCAGGTTCGCGACCGTGGCCGGCACTCGAACTCGGACTGATGCCGTCATGTCTTTCCCCCTACCGTGGAGTTCCGCGCGGACGGATCATTGGCATTGCCGTGCCGGATGAAATCACGCCAACTCCAGCTTGGCCAGGATGGCCTCGACATTCGCTTCGACGAGCTGGGGCCGCGGCCCGTCGCCGATAGCCGAGTCCGGATCCTTCAGGCCGTGTCCCGTCAAGACGCAGACGACCACCGCTCCCGAGGGCACGGCCCCCGACGCCTTGAGCTGATGCAAGCCGGCGATCGACGCCGCAGAAGCGAGCTCGACGAAGAGGCCCTCGCGAGCCAGGGATCTGTACCCGAGGACGATCTCGTCATCGCGCACGGAGCGGATCGCTCCCTTCGACTCCTCGGCTGCCTGCAGAGCGCCTTTCCACGAAGCGGGATTCCCTATGCGGATCGCCGTCGCGATCGTGTCGGGCTCATCCACAACCGCCCCCCTGACGATGGGACTCGCGCCCTCCGCCTGAAATCCATACATGATCGGTGTATCGCTTATCCAGTTCGCTCGTCGCGCTTCCGAGTAGCCTCTCCAGTAAGCGGTGATGTTCCCCGCGTTCCCGACGGGCATGACGTGAAGGTCCGGTGCGCGACCCAGGGCTTGAGCGATCTCGAAAGCGGCGGTCTTCTGCCCCTCGATGCGAAATGGGTTCACCGAGTTCACGAGGGTTACGGGATGCCTGTCCGCCAACTCCCTGCTTAGCTCGAGCGCGCGGTCGAAATTCCCTTCGATCTCGAGCACGGTTGCGCCATGCACGAGGGCTTGCGCCAACTTTCCCAAAGCCACGTTCCCGTGAGGGATGAGAACGCCACAGGTCAGGCCCCCGCGGGCCGCGTAGGCGGCGGCGGACGCACTGGTGTTGCCCGTCGACGCGCACAAGACTGCGTCCGACCCCTCCTCGAGCGCCTTGGAGATCGCGAGGGTCATACCCCGGTCCTTGAACGAGCCCGTTGGGTTCAGGCCCTCGTATTTGAGCCACACCTCGGCGTCGACCTCGTTCGAGAGGCGCTCGGAGAAGATCAAGGGGGTGTCCCCCTCGTCGAGGGTCACCACCGGTGTGGCATCAGAGACCGGCAGGTGATCGAAATAGCGGCGGATGATCCCTCGCCGGCCCGCGATGTCGACGGCCACGTCAGGCCTCCGCCGTACCGACGACTCTGAGACGCGAGTCGATGCTTCTGACGGAATCAAGCTTCTCGAGCTCCGCGAAGGTCTCGTCGTGCCGGCCCTCGGTGCCAACGTGGGTGATGAGCGCCAGCGTCGCCTCCTCGCCGATGCCCTCCTGTCTCACACTTGCGATCGATATCTCGTGGGCGGCGAAGACTCCCGCTACCGCGGCAAGGACGCCCGGTTGGTCCAGCACCGACAGGACCACGTAGTACCGGACGTTCGCTTCGTGCGGCGGCCTCATCTGCGCCTTGTCGTGATAGCAGGTGCATCCCGTCGCTCGACCACCGGTAGCGATGTTGCGAGCGATCTCGATGATGTCGCCGACCACGGCGGATGCCGTGGGACCTCCACCCGCCCCGCGCCCCAGGAACATGAGCTCGCCGGCCTCCGCCCCCACTACGAAGACGGCGTTGAAAACGTCACGGACGGCCGCCAGTGGATGAAGTAGCGGCAGCATGGCCGGGTTAACCCTCGCCGAGACTTGGCCTTCGCTTTCTTCGGCCACGGCGAGCAGCTTAATCTCGTAACCGAGCTCGTGCGCTGCTGCGACATCCTCGGGGGTGACCTTGGAGATGCCCTCACGCTCCACGTCGCTTGCGACCACCCGTGCGTTGAAGGCAAGCGAAGCAAGGATCGCCAGCTTGGCTGCTGCGTCATGGCCTTCGATATCCGCCGATGGGTCGAGCTCCGAATAGCCGAGTCGTTCAGCCTCTCCGAGCGCGGCCTCGAACGTCTCGCCGGTCTCCGACATACGCGTGAGGATGAAGTTCGTCGTGCCGTTGACGATCCCCATGACGCGGGTGACGCGGTCCCCTGCCAACGACTCCTTCATAGGGCGGACGATGGGGATGCCGCCCGCGACCGAGCCCTCGAACAGCAGATCGACCCCCGCTTGCTCAGCAGCGCCCATCACCTGCTCCCCTCGCGTCGAGAGGAGCTCCTTGTTGGCGGTCACGATGTGCTTTCCCGACCGCGCTGCTTCGATGATCAGGTCGCGCGCGAGTTCGACCCCCCCGATGGTCTCAACGATGACGTCGATCGTCGGGTCCTTCACCACACCCCACGCGTCGGCGGTCCAAACCTCGTCGGGTAGCTGCACGGCCCGCGGTTTCGACAGGTCGCGTACCGCGACCTTCGCCAGGTCGATCCGGACGCCAGCGCGTTCCGACAAGGTCGCGGCCTGCTCGGTGAGCACGCGCGCGGTCGTGCCGCCCACGACCCCGCAGCCGAGCAGCCCGACGCGGACGGCGTTGCGCACGACTGTCATGGAAGCTGCTCTAAACGCCCGGTGAAGATGTGCGTCACCCGGCCTCCGACCTGCACACGACCCTCGTCAGCTTTCAAGTAGATATGCGAAGGCCTGCCCATCTCCACTCCCTGCATCATCTCGATCTCGGTCTTGCCGAGCCGGTCCGCGAGGTAGATGCCGAGGGCGGCGGCGGCGCCGGTAGCGGGGTCCTCCGGGATCCCGAGCCCGGGGAAGAATCCCCGTGACCGCGCCCGGCCGGACCCTGCGGCCGTGAAGCAATAGCCCCCCACCGTGCTGATCTCATCGAGTAGGTGCCAGCGCGGCCGGCAGCGCTCGAGCACCTCGATGCTGCGCACGGGAACCAGAAGGGCCCGCATCCCCGCGTCCGCGAAGGCCGGCCGCAGGCGGCCGTTCATGCCGAGCTCCGTGGCTTCGAGCCCGATCTCGCCCGACTGCAGCCCGAACGCACGCTCGAGACGCTCGGGAGCGCGGAGGTCCAGGTCCTCGAGATCCGCTTCGGTGTCTCCATCCCGTTCGAGCCACAACAGGTCGTCCATCACCGTGACCGCCGTGGACCCCGCCGGCGAGCGTTGGTTGATGCGATCGCCGGTTAGCAGACCCAGCCGTCGCAGGACCCATGCCGTGCCGAGCGTCGGATGGCCAGCGAAGGGTAGTTCTTCTTCGGGGGTGAAGATGCGGACGTCGTAAGAATCGTCGCCCACCGAGGTAACGAACGA
>JALZOM010000132.1 GCA_030913945.1 Actinomycetota bacterium | reverse complement strand
CGCTCGAGCGCGTGGGTGGGATGGGCAGCCATGGCGTTGGCAACGCTGGCTGCGTGTGTCTTCTACGGACTTCTTCGCGCAGAGGTGCCCTCCGCCCAGCTCGTCTTCGTTCCGCTGATCGTGATCGCAGGCCTCGTCGCGGGGTTCCCGGAGGGGGTCTGGGCGGGTCTGCTCGCCTCGGTCGGGTATTGGGTGACCGCTGCGATCGCCGGGGGCTGGCCGGACCCGGTAGCGGGGACAGTCAACTCGATGCTGTTCCTGCTGTCGGGATCGATCGCCGGCCTGCTCGCAAGCGAGATGCGGTCTCACTACAGCGCCGAACAGGAAGAGCACCGCCTCGCCACAGCCGTCCGGCACAGGTTGCTGGCGGTCCTTGATGCCGTCGATGAGGCGATCGTCTTCCGCGACCGGCGGGGGATCACGCGGGTGGTCAATCAGCGGGCGGGCAGGCTCTTCGAGCTTGACTCTGACTCGTACCTGGGGGAACCAACCAACGAGCTGCTGCGCAGCATCGCGCGCAAGACCGAGGACCCCGAGGGGTTCATGGAGACCTTCCAGGAGCTGCGCGACGACCCAGAGGTTGAGCTGCGCGTCTGGGTCGATCAGATCCTTCCGCACCGCCGCCAGCTACGCCTCTATTCGGGGCCGACCTTCGACGAGAAGGGCGCGCTCGTCGGTCGCATCGATGTGTATACGGACATCACAGAGAGCGTCTCTCGTTCGGCCGAGGTCGAACGGCTCTACGAGGAGGCGCGCAGGACGGCCGAGAGTTACCAGCGCGGCCTGCTGCCCGATTCGGTTCCCAGCATTCCGCGCACGAACTTCGTGTCGCACTACGTCCCCGCTAGTGGACGCAGGGCTGTGTGTGGAGACTTCTACGACTTCATCCCGCTTAGCGATGGCCGGATGGGTCTCGTGCTCGGCGACGTGTGCGGCATCGGGCCGGGAGCGGCCAGCGAAGCGGCCTTTACTCGCTACACGCTGCGTTCTCTCGCAAACGACACCCCGGATCCGGAGCAGCTCATGAATCGGCTCAACGCGCACATACAAGGCCACATCGGAAGCGAAAGGTTCGTGCGGATGTTGTTCGCCGCGCTCGACCCCGAGCGGGCCGTCATCGAGTACGTGAACGCGGGCCACGTCCCCCCCGTCGTTCACAGATTCGACACCGGCGAGGTGCAATGGCTGGAAGAAGGGGCGCTACCCCTGGGCGTCGAGGAGGATCTTCGCTTCAAGGCTGCGCGCGTGGACCTGCACCCGGGCGACATGCTGGTCTTGTACACCGACGGCGTCACCGAGGCGCCGCGCGCTGGACGCCCTTTCGGTCAGGGCAAGTTCTCGGACATCGTCGCCGAGTACGGGATCGGAACCCCCGGAGAGTTGGTCCAGGCGATCCGCAGGTCGGTTGAAGCGTGGGCGTTCGGCGGAGAGTTGAGGGACGACATCGCATTAGTCGTGTGTCAGGTCATCCCCGACGCGACGATCGGCGAGCCGACGCGCGAGCTGGTGCTTCCGAACGAACCGGCCCGAGTCGCCGAGGTGCGCGCGTTCGTCTCGAGCTTCCTCGCCGACCTGAGGGCGCCGATCGAGACGTCGCAGGAACTGCTCCTGGCGGTGAGCGAAGCAGCGGCCAATGCCAGCCGTCATGGGCGCAACGTCGGCCCTCGCAGCGAGCTCCGGATCCGGTGCGCGCTGGAGGGCGGCATCGTGCGCGTGGTCGTGGCGGACGACGGCCCGGGGTTCGACGCGAGCGAGGTGGGACGCCCTGATCTGCCGGATCGGTTCTCCTCGGGCGGCCGAGGAGTCTTCCTGATGCATCAGCTGACGGACTCGGTCGACGTCAGGAGCGGACCCAATGGGACCATCGTCGCCCTGGCCCGAGATGTCTTCGGGGGCCGGCGTCCCCCCGGGCCACCGGGTGACATAATTGACCCGGCGGTCAAGAACTGACTATGGAGGTTTCGGTGGCTCGTGAAGCGGTGATCGTGGAGGCGGTTCGAACCCCGGTGGGGCGCAGGAACGGGGGCCTGAACGGATGGCACCCGGTCGATCTCCTGGGCGAGATCCTCAACGAGCTCGTGGCTCGTTCGGGAGTGGACGCGTCCAAGGTGGACGACGTCATCTGCGGCTGCGTGTCCCAGGTGGGCGAGCAATCCCTGAACGTCGGACGCAACGCGTGGCTCGCCGCGGGGTTACCCGAGGAGGTGCCTGCCACGACCGTCGACAGACAGTGCGGTTCGTCGCAGCAGGCGGTTCACTTCGCGGCGCAGGGCGTGATCGCCGGCGCGTACGACGTGGCAGTCGCATGCGGGGTCGAGCACATGTCGCGCGTTCCGATGGGATCGAGCGCTCAGAGCCAGGGGTGGCCGTTCACCGAACGGCTGATGTCCCGATACGAGGGGGGCCTGGTTCCGCAGGGCATCTCTGCCGAGATCATCGCCGAGCGATGGGACCTTACGCGCGGCGAGTTGGACGAGTTCAGCGCGCGTTCGCACGAGTTGGCGGGCCAAGCCACGGCTTCGGGTTCGTTCAAGGACGAGATTTATCCGGTGAAGGTCGAGACGGACGAGGGGGCGGATCTTTTCGACACGGATGAAGGCATCCGGACCCCCAACCTCGAGAAGATGGCATCGCTCATGCCTGCATTCAAGCCGGACGGCGTTGTGACCGCGGCCAATTCATCGCAGATCTCGGATGGAGCGGCCGCTCTACTGATCACGACTCCCGAGAAGGCGGCCGAGATGGGATTGACACCACGGGCTCGCCTCGTCTCGTTCGCTCTGGCAGGCACCGATCCCGTGACGATGCTCACCGGGCCGATCCCCGCAACGAAGAAGGCCCTCGACCGCGCGGGCCTCGACCTGCGTGACATCGATCTGGTCGAGATCAACGAAGCGTTCGCGAGCGTGGTGCTCGCCTGGAAGAAGGAACTCGGACTGGAAGACGACTGGTTCGACGAGCGCGTCAACGTGCACGGTGGGGCCATAGCTCTCGGGCATCCGCTGGGAGCGTCGGGGGCCAGGCTCATGACAACTCTCCTGCACACGCTCGAGCAGCGTGAAGGTCGCTATGGGCTCCAGACCATGTGCGAGGGTGGCGGACTCGCGAACGCAACGATCATCGAGCGAGTGGCCTAAGGCCCAGCCCTACACGGGCCGGAGCGGCGGCTTCCCGTCTTCCCGCACCAGTTCCATCGGCTCGGTGCAATGGCGCGGAGCGGTCTCCTTCGCGGCCTTTTCGACCCTCAACTCCAGCCCGCAGATGGCGCACACGTACTTGAGCCCGTAGCCACTCACGTCGGCTACCTCCGGCTCAGGGGGGGCTGTAACGATGCTCTCGAGGTACCTGGCCCCGATGATCAGGATCCCCAGAAACAGTGCGACCGCGATGCCGGCCCTGAAGTAGCCGAAGAAGTAGCCCAGGATCAGCGTCGCGACCAGGGCGAAGAGCGCTCCGAAGGCCTTCACGCCGGTTCTCCACAGCGATATCCACAGCGGTGGATAAAGAACATCCTTGTGATTTACCTCCGGAGCGCCACGAAGCGCTCGAGCACGTCCATGAGCTCGCCCAGATGGGCGGCGGCATCGTCGCTCGAGGCGGCCTCAGCCATGCAGCCCTTCATGTGGTCTTCCATGACCCCGAGGGCCACCCGGTCGACGGCGGCTCGAACGGCGGCGATCTGCGTGAGGATGTCGACGCAGTACTTCTCGTCTTCGACCATGCGGCCGATACCGCGCACCTGCCCCTCGATCCGGCTGAGGCGTTTGCGCAGCTCGTCCTTGCGGTAGCCGTAAGAACCGGTCCGTTCGTCGCTCGAACCGGTGGCCTTGCTCGTCTTAGTGTCGCTCGTCTCAGTGTCGGTCATCTAGATACCCTCCAGGGGTATCTTAACGGCTGCTCGAGGCTAGCGCCACTGCGTGGCGACCAGGAACGCAACCAACATCAATCCCAGCCCGTACCAGAGGTTGGCGTTGTCGGTCGGGCCAAAGGCTCCGAGGTAGTTGCCGACGATCACGATGACGCCGGTGGCGAGCAGCGTGAAGAACAAGGCCGCTACGGCCGGTGGAGAAGGCTTCGGTTTGGCCTTCGGTGGCGGTTGTCGGGTCTGACGTTTCGATCTGCTCTTGGGCATAGGGGCAGATAGTAGCCGCGGCTATCCTCTGCTTCACATGCGCATCCTCGGATTCATCGGCAAGCTGCTCATCTCCGTCGGCTTCGGCGTTCTGTTGTTCGTGGCGTGGATCCTGTGGGGCACGGGCATCTACACGAATCAGCAGCAGGACCGGTTGGCGGACGAGTTCGCCAGCCTTCCCGCCTTGCAAGCACAGGGGCAGGAGGATCAGGGTTTCGGTGGCCCCCCCAAGAGCTACGAACCGGGGCCCGGCGACCCGGTGTTCAGGCTGCGGATCCCCAAGATGGACCTCGACACGATCGTGGTCCAGGGGGTCGGGGTCGAGGAGCTGAAGAAGGGCCCGGGACATTACCCGGGGTGCAACGAACGCTTCTCCCGACCGCTCTGTACCGATCTAGACGAGGTCTGGCCGGGGGAAAAAGGCCGCGCCATCATCTCCGGGCATCGAACGACCTACGATGCTCCCTTCTGGGATCTGGATCGGCTGCAGACGGGTGACTCGATCCTCACGGAGACCCGTTGGGGTGACTTCGAGTACGAGGTAACCGGTAGAGAGATCGTGCAACCCGATTCGCGCGACATCGCCAACCCGGTCGCGAGCAACACGGGAGAGCTGGCCCTGACAACTTGCAACCCACGGTTCTCGGCAGCCGAGCGACTCGTCGTTTACGCCGAGCTCAAGACGTCCGTATGAACGAGGGACTCAAGACCCGGCGATCGTGGAAGTCGAGGTTGTTAGAGCTCGCGGCCTGGCTCGTCGTCGCTCTCATCACGGCAGGGATCCTGATCGCCCTGTCCGAGAACCTGCTCCCGAGCAACTTCTGAGGGTCACGAAGCGGCCCTCCGCACCACCTCTGACATCGCCTCGACGCCGCGCTCGAAGGCATCGATCGGGATGCGCTCGTCGTGTCCGTGGATCGTGGCGAGCAGCTCCGGCGACAACACGAGTGGAACCCACCCGTACCCGGCGGCCCCTGCGCGTCGGAAATAGCGCAGGTCCGTCATGCCGGTGGTGAGCGAAGGAACGACGATCGGATCTTCGCTGAGAGCCACGGAAGCCCGCGCCAGGACATCGTAGAGCGGACCGGATCCCGTTACGGGCCCGTCATGCAGCGCGCGCTTCTGTACGTCGACGCCGCGCCGCGCTGCTTTCTTTCGAAGCCCGGCGAGGAACCGCTCTGGGTCGGTGTCCGGTAAGAGTCTGCAGTCGAGGCTCGCGCGCGCCTCCCCGGGGACCACGTTGTGCTTGTAGCCCGCGCTCAAGGTGGTGGGGGTGATCGTGTCGGCGAGCAATGAAGCGACGGTGCGGCTCGACCGCAATGGTTTGTGCAGCGCCCGCGCAACTACGCTCGCGCTGCGCGAGGCGAGCCCGGAGAAGATCGCCTTCCTGGGTCCCGATGCGACCGAAGCGAGGCACTGGAACTGCTCCCGCATCACCGGATGCACCCGGGGTGTACCGAACCCGGAGACGCGTGCCAGCACCTCGGCCAGGTTCACCGGCGCCTGGGACGCTGGGGGCATGGATCCGTGCCCCGGTTCGCCACGGGCGATCAGGTCGATCCACAGGGCCTGTTTCTCGCCCAGCACGATAGGCATCACGTCCCGGTCCAGGATGCCGCTGAGCCCGAAGGCCCCCTCGCCGAGGACCTCCGGGGGCGGCCTCCCATCCTCGAAGCCGACCGCGTTCGGGTGCTCCGCCAGTAGCCACTCGGCTCCCAGCGCGCCGCCGGTCTCCTCGTCCGCTACCGCGCAGAAGATCACCTCGCGTGACACGGAGACGCCGGAACGGACCAGGTTCACGACGGCCGCGATATGCATCGCGGCGATCCCTTTCATGTCTAGCGCCCCTCGCCCCCACAGCGCGCCGTCGGCGGTTTCGCCCCCGAAGGGGTTGTGCGACCAGCTGTCGGCCTCGACCCCTACGACGTCGGTATGCGACAGCAGGACGAGTGCGGGCCGGTCGCGCGGGCCCGGGATGCTCGCCACCAGGTTCGGCCGGCCCTCCTCGCTCGCCAGGATCTTGGTTTCGAGGCCGGCTCCGTCGAGCTCGGCGCGGAGCAACTCGACGGCGGGAGTCTCGTTCCCGGGAGGATTGGTGGTGTTCGCACGGATCAAGTCCCGCAGGAGTCCTGTCGCCGGCATCGCCCGAGCGTATAGGCTGCGCCGCCATGTCGACCTTGGTCACCGGAGCGTGCGGCTTCATCGGGTCCCACATGGTGGAGGTGCTGGCCGAAGCCGGCCATGAGGTCATCGCCGCCGACACTCCTTCATCGCTCGAAGCATCAGACGACGACCGCTCACGGTGGCCGAGTGTGAGCGCTCGGGTCGGAGCGCGACAGGTGCCGTTGGACGTCACAGACGCGGCCAGCGTGTCGCGGGCCGTCAAGGGTGCCGATCTCGTCGTGCATATCGCCGCGGTGTTCGACTACATGGCCTCCGAACGCCTGTTGCGTGCTGTGAACGTCGAGGGGACGCGCAACCTTTTCGACGCCCTCGTTGCCGAAGGGTCGTGCAACCGCGTTGTCAACTACGGCGCCGGAGGGATCTACGGGTTCCCCGTGGCCGAAGAAGGCCCCTTCAGCGAGGACTCTCCGAAGAGACCTCTCAATCCGTATCTCCTATCCAAGTGGGATCAGGAGGTGCTCGCTCATTCCTACCGAGACCGGGGCATCGAGGTGACTTCGGTTCGTCCGGTCACCCCCTACGGACCGAGAGCGATCTATGGCTCCGGACAGCTCCTGATCGGCCTGGCCGAACGGCCGGTTTCGTTCAGGAACCTCACCGGCAACATCCCATTCGTGCACGTGCGCGACCTCTGCCGGGCGACCCTGCACCTGTCGGGTCACGCAGACGCGGACGGCGAGGCCTACAACGTCACAGACGACGGCAGGATCAGTGCGGTATGTCTGACTCGGTTGATCGCTCAAGCGGTGGGCGCCAAGGCCCGGATCCTTCCGCCGGTCCCGTTGGGTGCCGTTCGCAAGGCCCTGTCCGGCGTAGCGCGCATCGACACGGCGCGAGCTCACCGCAAGGGCTCACGCCCGCTCCTGGAGTACGACCAGGTGCAGTATTTCGGCCGCGACTTCATCTACACCAACGACAAGTTGAAGGGCACCGGGTTCGAGTTCGAGAGGCCTCTACCGGAGCCTGGTTTGCGCGAGACTGTCAGGTGGTACCTCGAGCATGGCTGGATCTCCGGCCCGAGGAAGAGAAGGGGGCGATAGAAACCTTCATCATCGATTGGCCAGTGCTGGCACTCATCGGGCTCGCTTTCGGCGGGTTCGCCACGCGCGACGCCTGGTGGCGGTCGCGGGCGTTCTACGTGGGCTTCGCGACCGCAGCCGTCTTCACACTCGTGGCGATGCTGTCTTACCTCGTGGCTCCGGACTGGATGTGGATGTACTTCCTGGATCCGGATGAGGTCGCGTGGTCTCTTCCCCTGATCCCCGTGGGCTACCTGTTCGTCTACGTGGTTGGATTCGCGGCTGCGATCCCGCTGCGCGCGGGGTCACGCCGGATGTGGTTGGGGGCCCTGGCGGCGACACTGGCGATGGAGGTGGTCGTTCTGGGGATCACGTGGGATCGCTATCACGAGATCGGTACCACGCGCGAGTGGTTGAACAACGCAGCACACGAGCTGTTCACGGCCACTCCCACGGGTCCGGCGCGAACGATCGGGCTGATGAGCCCCGTGATCATCATCGTTGCTATAGGTGCGTTCCTGTATGTGCGAAGGCAACAGCGTGCGCTTACTCCTCGTCGATAATTTCGATTCGTTCGTCTACAACCTCGCGCAGGCATTCGGAGCCGAGGGCGTGGAGCCCATCGTCGTTCGCAACGATGCTTCTCTCAAGGAGCTCGAGAGCTTGAAGCCCGACGCGGTGGTCATCTCGCCCGGGCCGGGCTCTCCGCTGGAGGCGGGCGTGTCGGTGGACGCGGTGATGAGTTTCGGCCGGCGGGTACCGGTGCTCGGTGTGTGCTTGGGACACCAATGCATCGGGACCGCGTTCGGCGGAACCATCGAACGCGCCCCCGTCGGACCGGTGCACGGGAAGACCTCGTCCATCGGTCACGAGTCCGCGGGCGTCTTCGCGGGGTTGCCCGATCCGTTCATCGCGACCCGCTACCACTCGTTGTCTATAGCCGAGGCGAACTGGCCACAAGAGCTGGTCATCACGGCCAGGAGCGACGACGGGGTCGTCATGGGCGTGAAGCACAAGAGCCTGCCGGTCGAGGGCGTTCAGTTCCACCCGGAATCGATCCTGACGACCGACGGCCCTCAGCTTCTCAAGAACTTCTTGGCGACGTCGGCCCGCTAGCCCCCGGGATTCACGAAGAGGGTTGCGGAGTCGCCCTCGCCGACCGGGGTTCCCGGGTCGGGATCCTGGCTGCACACGGTCCCGGGCGGTTGGGCACACGGCTCGTCGGTCTCCTCTTGGGTGACGTCCAGTCCGAGGTTGTCCTCGAGGGCCGCCTCCGCCTCGTCGCCATCCTCGCCGGCCACATCTGGCATGGCTTGCTCCTCCGGACCGGAGGACACCGTGATGGTGACCGTGTCGCCTTCCGCCGCCTCCGAGCCGCCCGCCGGGTCCTGCGCGATGACCGTGCCTTCGGCCTCGTCACTCGGCGTGCTGATGGAGTCGGCTCCGAGGCCCTCGGCGTCGAGCGTTGCGATCGCCTCATCCTCCGATGACCCGATGACATCGGGGACCGTCACGGTGGCCGCGCCCGACGAGATAACGAGGTCCACCTCGGAGTCCTCGTCTACCGTCGTCCCTTCGGAGGGATCGGAACTGATGACGAGTCCATCTTCGACCTCGGTGCTTGCCTCCTTGGTGACGCGTCCGACCCTCAGGTCGGCTGCCCGTAGCTCTTGGCGAGCGTCGACCTCGCTGAGCCCCACGACATCCGGCACCTCGGTTTCGCTGGGACCCGTCGATACGAACAACGTCACCGTTGCGCCCTCATCGGCCTCTTCGCCACCACCGGGATCCTGCTCGAAGACCTCACCTGCAGGAACGTCGGGGTCGGCGCGCCGGCGAACCTCGGTGTCGAAGCCCGCGTCCTCGACCGTCGCTCGCGCATCTTCAACCGGTTGCCCTACGACGTCCGGAACCTCGACCCCGCCGCCCAACAGGTTCGTAGCCAGGAAGTACGCCAAAAGGCCCAGTAGCGCAAGCACCAGCAGCGTCAACAGTAGGTACCAGCCCGTCCGCTTCTTCGATTCGTCGGGAGGAGGTTCGTCGTCATACATGTCCGACTGACGCAGCACCTGCGTCCCGCCCGCAGGAGCCGCAACCATCGTGGTGTCGGCGAGGATCGGGGTCGCATGAACCTTCTGACCCGCGAGGAATCGAGCGAGGTCCTCGCGCATCTCGGCCGCGTCCGAGAATCGATTGTCGGGATTCTTGGCCATCGCCTTCAGGACGATCGCATCGAGCTCCTGCGGCACGTCCGGATTCAGATGGGACGGAGGCTCCGCGTTCTCGCGCACGTGCTTGTACGCGATGGACAGCGGGGAGTCGCCGGTGAAGGGGGCGCTGCCGGTAAGCATCTCGTACAGGACGCATCCGAGCGCATAGACGTCGGAACGGCCATCCACCGGATTGCCCTGGGCCTGTTCCGGTGACAGGTAAGATGCCGTGCCGATCACCATCCCGGTCTGGGTCATCGTCGCTTCCCCATCGGAGGTGAGCGCGCGAGCTATGCCGAAGTCAGTGACCTTGGTTTGACCGTTGGAGTCCATCATGATGTTGCCGGGCTTTATGTCGCGGTGCACGAGGCCGGAGGCGTGTGCGCGCTCGAGCGCCCTGGCGACGTCTGAAGCGACCTCCGCCGCCCGCTCCGGCATGAGCGGAGCCTCTGCTTCGATGACGTCGCTGAGGGGCTTCCCGTCGATGTACTCCATGACGATGAAGTAGGTGCCCCCGTCGTCGCCATAGTCGTAGATCGAGGCGATGTTGGGGTGGTTGAGGTTCGCGGCCGACTGAGCCTCTCTACGGAAACGCTCGACGAACGAATGATCGCGCGAGAACTTGTCGCTCAGGACCTTCACGGCGACCTCACGGCCGAGCAGCTCGTCCCGGGCCCGGTAGACCTCCGCCATCCCTCCGACCCCGGCGCGCTCGATCACCGCGTAGCGCCCGCCGTAGGTGTGCTCGTCGGCCATCAGTCCTTGCCCTTGCCCTTGTCGCGGCCTTTCGCCTTACCCGGCGGGTCGCCGCCCTCATCGCCTTCGTCACCCTCGTCCGATTCCTCCTCGATGAGAGCGCCGTTGCTAACGAAGAGGGTGACGGTCTCTCCCGGCGACAGTTCCTCGCCCTCGGCGGGGTCCTGGTCGATAACCAGCTCCGGCGCCTCGGCAGAGTCCTCGTCTTCGCGAGCGACCTCCAGGCCGTCCGCAGTCAACTGTTGCTCGGCATCGGCATACGACTGTCCGATGAAGGCGCCGACCGTCACGGTCTCGGGTTCGGCCGGCTCCGTCTCCTCGTTCTGTGCAGGGGCTCCGCCACCGGCGCGTTGGGGCTGGTCGTCGTCGCCGAGAAGGTTGACCAGCAGTAACAAGGTCGCGATCGCTGCGAGGATCCCGAAAGCGAGCAGCACGAAGCGACCGACACGCCGTGGCTCCCAGCGGTCACCCGGGATCGGCCACACGGTTGGAGGAGCTTCCCGCGTTCCACCTGGGTTCGTCATCACGGCGGTGCCTCCGCCGGCCAGGGCGGCCGTGGGAGCTGCAGCGGCGAGGATCCCGGGCGCGGTGGGGTCCGCGAGCTCGGCCAGCGCCGCGGCCATCTCTTGTCCGTCGGCGAAGCGGTCCTCCGGGGCTTTGGCGGAGGCCTTCGACACGAGTTCATCGACCGCCTGCGGAACCGCGCCTGCGATGGCGCTCGGTGGAGGAACATCGTCCGAGACGTGGCGCATCGCGATGCCGATAGGCGAGTCGCCGGTGAACGGAACCGCTCCGGTCAGCATCTCGTAGAGCACGCACCCCATCGAGTAGACGTCGGAAGGTGGACCGATCGAGCCACCCGCAGCCTGTTCCGGCGAGAGGTAGTGCGCAGTCCCCAGGACCGACCCTGCGGCCGTGAGGGTGGAGTCCCCCTGGGCCCGCGCGATCCCGAAGTCCGTAACCTTCACTCGATCCCCGGGGCCGACGATGATGTTTGCCGGCTTCACATCCCGGTGGATCACACCGGCAAGATGGGCATGCCCGAGTGCATCACAAGTTTGAGCCGCGATGCTCAACGCGCGATCCGTGTCGATGGGGCCTTCTTCGTGTAACAAGCGGGCCAGGTCTTGGCCCTCGACCAGCTCCATGACGATGAATTGCTTGTCGTGATCCTCGCCGTAATCGAAGACGCTGGCGATATTGGGATGGCCGAGGGCGGCAACGGCTCGGGCCTCGCGCCGGAAGCGCTCCACGAAGCGCGGGTCTCCGACCAACTCTTGCTTGAGCATCTTCACGGCGACGCGTCGTCCCAGGCGCTCGTCC
>JALZOM010000126.1 GCA_030913945.1 Actinomycetota bacterium | reverse complement strand
CCCCCGGCTCGATGTCCTCGAACGCCTGCGTGAGGACCTGATGCAGGAACCAGGCGGCTTGGGGTCCGCTGAACCGCAGTTTGGGCCGCTCGGAGCGGTCGGCGAGAAGGAGCCGGGCTTCATCCATAGCCCTCATCTTCCATCCTCCGGGCCGCATACGAGGACAAGCGTTGCTTGGCGATCGTGGACTTCAGGCCGGGGTCCGACCTGCGAGAGTGGCGTGGCGCTAGACGGCTTGTGCGTGTTCTATGGAGCCGAAGAACTTCGTCATCGTTGCGAGGGTCCGGTCGGTGCATTCGAGTTGGGGCACGTGCCCGCAGTCGTCCCACACCTCGACGGCCGCGTGCGGGATGCAACCCTGGACGCGCTGGGCGAATTGAGAGCTGATGAGCTGATCGCGCGCTCCGTAGACGTAAAGCGCCGGGGTCTTCATCATGCTCAGGCGCATCCAGAAGCCCTCGTCGCCCTCGGGTTCGTCGAGATACACGTTCCTGGCAGCAGTGAAGAAGGCCATGCGGGCGCGGGGGCTCTTCCAGACATCGAGGAAGTCATCGATCGCCGCGTCGTACCAGTTGTCCGCCAATCGATCCGGTGACGCGAACAAGCCGCGGATAGCGCTGCGCAACTGATCGCGCGGCATCCGGCTGGCAACGATGCCGAGCTCTGGCCGCGCGAGGCGCACCAGCTTCAGGAACGGCCGCTTCGAGAAGGCGGCCGCGGGACAGAGGCACACGATCCCGTTCACGCGCTCGGGTTGAGCCATGGCCATCTCCATGGACACCCGGCCCCCGAGCGAGTTGCCGGCCACGAGGGCCGAGGGAAGTCCCAGCATGTCCATGAGACGGAACACGTGGTCGGCGAAAAAGGCTGCGTCGTACCGGCCCCGCGGTTTGGAGGACGCGCCGAATCCGGGGAGGTCGGGGACGATGACACGGTAGCGCCGGGCGAGCTGCGGAACCACCGGCAACCATGAAGCCTTCGACGCGCCCAGTCCATGGACCAACACGAGCGGCTCGGCTGCTGGATCCCCCATCGTCAACGCAGAGATGTGAACCCCACCAAGGCTGACGCGTTCCAACGAATACCCGGGCTCCGCCCCATTCGAGCGATCGAACATCGTCTCGAACTGCAAAGACTTCTCGATGCTGCCCCTGATCTCTAAGCGACGCTGCGCGAAGGCTTCGAGACCGGTGATCCGGCCCGCGTCGATCTGGAGCCAGGTGGTCGCGTCGGTCGAGATGGTGACATCCGGCGAGCCGTCGGGTGCCTCGACCCGGCATCCGCCCTTGGCCACGACCACGTCCTGGGCCACGGATCCGGCCTCGAGATGAAAGCGGCCGGTGGCGATGTCTGACCGGGGGTTAAAGCGCAAAGGCAAGCTCTGGATGGCCTCCAGCACCCGCTCTTCCCGCATGGAGCAAACCTTATCCGCCAACAGGCCCCACCAAACGGACCCTCGCGCTCATATCCCTTTTGTCCGGCTTCTCCAGGCTCAAGAACCGAGCAGGGCGGTTGCGACCGAAGCGCGCTGCACGGAACCGAACCCATCGAACGAGTCGATCCATTGCGCCCGCTTGTAGTAGCGATGCAGAGGATGCTCGTAGGTGAAGCCGATCCCGCCATGGACCTGGATCGCGCGCTCGCACGACGCCACCGCCGCCTCCCCAGCGAAGGATTTGGCCGCAGCAGCCGCCATGGGGGCCCGCTCGTCGCCTTCGGCCACGCACCAGGCCGCCCAGTAGGCGAGCGACCGGGCCAGCTCGATCCCTATGTAGCTGTCCACCACCTGATGTGACACCGCCTGGTAGGCACCGATCGGCTTCCCGAACTGCTCGCGGGTCTTGACGTGGTCGGCCGCGAGCTCGAACGCCGCTTGGCCCGCCCCAACCGCCTCGAGCGCCAGAGCGGCGTAGGCGGTCATCTGAACGCGCTCGAGGGTCGAGCGCGCATCGCCGGCGCCTGCGACCCGTTCAGCAGGCGTGCCGTCGAAGATGATGCTCCCGAGACGGCGGGTGCGGTCCATGGTGGGATCCATCTCGATCTTGGCATCCTCGCAACGCGCGACCCAGAGACCCAACCCCTCAGGACCGGTTGCAACGACCACCACATCGGTGGCAGCCGAGGCATCGGGAACCAGGTGTTTCTCGCCCGTCAGCGTCCATCCATCGCCCGACTCCTGGGCTTGCGTGCTCATGCCGGTCTCCGGAAGCAGCTTTGCGCGTCCTCCTTCGATCCACGCGAGTGTGAATCGCGATCCGCCCGAAGCGAGGCGTTTCAGCTGCTGGGGCGCGCCATCCAGCGCGCGGCGGGCCAGCGCGACGGTCGAGAAATACGGACCTGGATAGAGGCCGTAGCCGAGCTCCTCGAACAGGACGGCCTCCTCGAGGAATCCGAACCCCGCACCGCCTTGCTCTTCGGGGATCGAGAGTCCCATCCAGCCCAGCTCCGTCATCGCATCCCACGAGCTTTCGTCCCATCCCGCCTCGGTCTCGGCGAGCTGCGCTACGCGCTCGGCTCCGAAACGGTCTGCAACGAACGACCGGGCCTGGGAACGGAGCATCTCCTGTTCCTCTGAAAATGCGAAATCCATCTAGCGGCTCCTCGGTAGGCCGAGCACGCGCTCGGCGATGATGTTCCGCAACACCTCGGAGGTCCCGGCCTCGATCGTGTTGCCGCGGCTACGCAGTTGCTGGTACTGCCAATAGCCATCCCAGATGCCTTCGTCTCCGTCCAGCTGGGCGCGAGGGCCCATGATCTCGAGGGCGAGCTTCGTCAAGCGCTGGTTCGACTCCGACCAGAACAACTTGGCGATCGACCCTTCCGGACCCGGTACTCCCGTCTTGACGAGCGTCGTCAGGGCGCGATAGTTCGTGAACTTCAGGCCCTGCAGCTCAACCCAGTGGCGCGCGATCCGGTCGCGGATCAGCGGGTCGCGTTCGGCGCCCGTCTCGCGGGCGAGCGTAACGACCTTGTTCATCGCCACCTCGAGTCGAGACGTAAGCGCGAACCCGAGGGTGCCGCGCTCGTGCAACAGGGTCGTCATCGCGACGCCCCACCCGGCGTTCACCTCACCCAGTACGTTCTCGACCGGAACGCGCACGTCACTGAAGAAGATCTCGTTGAACTCGGGCTCCCCGCTCATCTGGTTCAACGGTCGCACGTAGACCCCATCGGAGTGCATGTCGACGAGCAGGTAGGTGATGCCCTGATGCTTCTTAGCGTCGGGATCCGTGCGAACGAGCAGGATGCACCAGTCCGCGATGTGAGCGAAGCTAGACCACACCTTCTGACCGTTGACGACGAAATGGCCGTTGTCGCGGACTGCCCTGGTCCTGAGCGAAGCGAGATCGGATCCGGAGTCGGGCTCGGAGAAACCCTGACACCACACCTCGTCTCCCGAGAGGATGTTGGCGAGGTGCCGATTCTTCTGCTCGTCCGTGCCGTGCGAGATGATCGTCGGGCCGGCCATGCCCAACCCGATGACCCCTATGTGCTCGGGAGCCTTGGCTCGGACCATCTCCTCGAGGAATACGGCCTGGTGCGTATAAGGCGCCGCCCGGCCCCCGTACTCCTTCGGCCACGTGAGCCCGACGTAGCCGGCCTGGTAGAGCTTCTTGCTCCACTCACGTGAGACGTCGGCGTTCCAGCGGGTCCTCGAGGGGCTGAGCTCCCGCCACCCGTCGGGGAGGTTCTCCTCGAGCCACGATCGCAGCTCGGACCGGAAGGACGCTTCCTCCGGTGTGTCTCGAAAGTCCATATCCGCCCTGCCCTCTGCTCGCCCCCGGCCCCCTGGTTGACGCCGGGCATCTTACGAGGCCACGTGGGTCGGGGTGACCTTCGGGGTTTATCCAGGGCAAGCAGGAAAGATGGCTTCGGAGGGGCGGAACCGGCCGTCAACGATTAGGCTGTCTGTCAGAGTCTGGAACAGTCTCGAACACCGTGGTGGGGGGATATGACTGACGACGAGCAGAACAACGGTAGCGAGCGGAACGACGAGGCCACCGAGCAGGACCTACGCGAACATGGGATGGCCAAGAACGCCGGGAGCGGCGCCGGGGACCTCGAGGTCGAGATAAGCGTCCGGGAGCTCACGAAGTCGTTCGGCCCTCAAACCGTCCTCGAGGACATCACCTTCGACGTCCCCAAAGGGAAGATCACGCTCGTGCTGGGCCCCTCCGGAACCGGCAAGTCCGTGTTTCTCAAGCACCTCGTCGGGCTGCTAAAGCCGGATCACGGAGAGGTCTGGATCGGTGACAAGAACGTCCCCGCGCTGAGCGAGAAGGAGCTCTACGAGGTCCGTCGCAAGTTCGGCGTGTTGTTCCAGGACGGCGCCCTCTTCGGATCGATGAACGTCTACGACAACACGGCCTTCCCGCTGCGGGAGCACACCAAGAAAGGCGAGAAGGAGATCAAGGACATCGTTGGGGAGAAGCTCGAGATGGTCGGTCTCAAGGGAGCCGAGAAGAAGCTGCCAGGCGAGATCTCCGGAGGTATGAAGAAGAGGGCCGGCCTCGCACGGGCCCTTGTCCTCGATCCCGAGATCGTGCTCTTTGACGAGCCCGACTCGGGCCTCGACCCGGTGCGAACCGCCTTCTTGAACGAGCTGATCATCGACCTCAACAAGCAGCTCGAGGCGACGTTCATGGTCGTGACGCACGACATCGCAACTGCGCGCCGAGTGGCGGACTTCATCGGCATGCTCTACAGGCGCAATCTCGTGCAGTTCGGCCCCGCCAAAGAGATGTTCGACTCGGAGATTCCGGTCGTTCGCCAGTTCCTGGCGGGCGACACCGAAGGCCCGATCGGCATGTCCGAGGAGAAGGACTCGACGAAACCCGAGAGCAGCAAGGGCAAGACCGCTGAGGAAACCGAAGAGATGGAGCGAGCGGCGGGCGCGTCCGACGACGGCGACCGGCAGCGGGATGACGAGGAGACGGCGGCGGCAGGTCAAGGGAGGAGCCAGACCTGACAGCACCTGAAACGGGCTGCCCATGGCTACGGCAGCCCGTTCGCTCGTCACGGAGACAGGCAACATGTTCGCCATC